>NZ_JBFBJL010000003.1:0-245352 GCF_040686075.1 Streptomyces sp. NPDC086519 | reverse complement strand
GACGCCCAGTCGCACGCGGTGCTGCCGTACTCGCACTACCTCTCCAAGTTCACCGCCTACCTCCAGCAGCTGGACATGGAGTCCAACGGCAAGTCGGTGGACCGGGAGGGCCGTCCGGTGCACTGGCAGACCGGCCCGGTCGTGTGGGGCACGCCGGGCACCAACGGCCAGCACGCCTACTACCAGTTGATCCACCAGGGCACCAAGCTGATCCCGGCGGACTTCATCGGCTTCGCCGAGCCCGTCGCCGAGCTCAGCGGCGAACTCAGGGCGCAGCACGACCTGCTGATGGCGAACTTCTTCGCCCAGACCCAGGCGCTGGCCTTCGGCAAGACCGCCGACGAGGTCCGCGCCGAGGGCGTGGCCGAGGAGCAGGTGGCGCACCGCACCTTCCAGGGCAACCACCCCACCACCACGATCCTGGCCCGCGAGCTGACCCCGTCGGTCCTCGGCCAGCTCATCGCCCTCTACGAGCACAAGGTCTTCGTGCAGGGCGCGATCTGGAACATCGACTCCTTCGACCAGTGGGGCGTGGAACTGGGCAAGGTGCTCGCCAAGCGCATCGAGCCCGCCCTGACCGAGGGCGCCGAGGTACCCGGCCTCGACGCGTCCACCACCGCTCTGGTCTCGACGTACCGCACGATTGGGAAGTGACTGACATGCAGCTCGGACTCATCGGCCTCGGCAAGATGGGCGGCAACATGCGCGAGCGCATCCGCCGCGCCGGCCACACCGTCATCGGCTACGACCGCAACCCGGACGTCTCCGACGTCAAGTCCCTTGAGGAACTGGTCGAGAAGCTCGACGCCCCGCGCACGGTGTGGGTGATGGTCCCGGCCGGCCACGCCACGCAGTCCGTCGTCGACGAGCTCAAGGACCTGCTGTCCGAGGGCGACACGGTGGTCGACGGCGGCAACTCCCGCTGGACGGACGACGAGAAGCACGCCGCCGAACTCGGCATCAAGGGCATCGGCTTTGTCGACGCCGGTGTCTCCGGCGGGGTGTGGGGCCTGCAGAACGGCTACGCCCTGATGGTCGGCGGCGACAAGCAGCACGTGGAGCGGCTGGAGCCGATCTTCGAGGCGCTCAAGCCGGAGGGCCCGTACGGCTATGTCCACGCCGGCAGGGTCGGCGCCGGGCACTTCTCCAAGATGGTCCACAACGGCATCGAGTACGCCATGATGCAGGCGTACGCGGAGGGCTGGGAGCTTCTGGAGAAGGTCAAGTCCGTGGACAACGTCCGCGAGGTCTTCCGCTCCTGGCAGGAGGGCACCGTCATCCGCTCCTGGCTGCTCGACCTCGCGGTCAACGCCCTGGACGACGACGAGCACCTGGACAAGCTGAAGGGGTTCGCGGAGGACTCCGGCGAGGGCCGCTGGACCGTCGAGGCGGCCATCCACAACGCGGTGCCGCTGCCGGCGATCACGGCCTCCCTCTTCGCCCGGTTCGCGTCCCGCCAGGACGACTCCCCGCAGATGAAGATGATCGCGGCGCTGCGCAACCAGTTCGGCGGCCACGCCGTCGAGTCGAAGGAGTAGTGCGCGGTGGGGGACCTTCTCCTGGTCCGCCACGGTGAGACGGAGTGGAGCCTGTCGGGCCAGCACACCAGCTGGACCGACCTGCCCCTCACCCAGCACGGCGAGGAACAGGCCAAGTCCCTCGCTCCGCTCCTCACCGGCCGGACCTACGCACTGGCGCTGTCCAGCCCGCTGGGCCGCGCGATACGCACGGCCGAACTGGCCGGTCTGACCGGGGTGACGCCCGAACCCGACCTGCACGAATGGGACTACGGCGGCTACGAGGGCGTCACCACGGCGGAGATCCACCGCTCCCGGCCCGACTGGTACCTGTGGACCGACGGCGTCCCGCCGGGCCCGGAGGGCCACCCCGGCGAGTCACCGGAGCAGATCGGCGAGCGGGCCGACCGGGTGCTCGGCAGGCTGGAGAGCGCGCTCACCACCGGCACAGGCGACGTGATCCTGGTGGCCCACGCCCACTTCCTGCGCGTGCTGACCGCGCGCCGCCTGGGTCTGCCGGCCGCCGAGGGCAGGCTGTTCCAGCTGGCGACCGGGACGGTCAGCCGGCTGTCCACCGAGCACGGCCGGCCCGTGATCGCCGAGTGGAACAAGATGGCGTGACAGGGAAGTCGGGACGGAGGGGTTCGGGTTTCGGGGCACCGTGGTGACGTGCCGCCCGCGCGACCCGAGCCCTTTTTCGGCTCCGGTTGTCAGGCGGACTCCGGGTGTCGAGCGATCCGGCCGGCGGCCGCTGCCGCAGACGTCACCTGCGCTGCTGGAAGATCCACTCCCGGATGCCCTCGATCGTGCAGGCGATCGGCCGGGGCGAGTCGTGCTCGACGGCGTTCGCGTTCTTCGCCTGTTGCCCGGTTAGGGCGGGATCCCTTGAGGAACGTGGCGTAGTTGACCGTCCTCTTCCTCGCCGCCGTCGCCGTGACGTCCGCGGCGAAGCGCCGCGGTCGACCGGCCGTCCCAGACAGCGCGAGCGACCTCGGTGCCCGCCTTCTCGGTGACCGACATGATCGCGTTTTCGCCGGGACAGGCCTTGGTGTCGCCCGGTGAGACGGTGACCCAGAGGTTCTTCCCGGCCCGCGGCGCGGCCTGGGCGGCCGGCCACTGACCGGCGACGACCCACGAGGCCGCGAACAGGTCGGGGTACCTGATGTTCAGACCGGGGGTCATCATCGCGCCCGTGGACTGCCCGGTGCAGTACAGCCGGTCGCTGTCGATGCTGTACTTGGCCGTCAGCGTGCTGACCAGATGGGCAGCGGTGTCGAAGAACCCGGTCGGCTCGTGGTCGTCGCCCACGACCACGGAGGGGTACTGGGGCGCGAGGGCGGCGAACGTCAGCGGCACGTACCCGACCCCCTCCGGCCGGCCGCGGCCGCGTCGGCACCCAGCGGGTGAACCCTGTTTCTACGGCCCATTTCCTAACCCCTTGTCGAAAGGAGCGCGAAGCCCATAGCCTGACGCGGCGCCGGTGCCCTCGTCCGCCCCGGCCGGGCCGTGACGGGATGGGAGGGGCAGCCGCGTGAAGCGCACATCGCGTGACATCCGCACCGCGAACCGCTACGAGGTGCTGCGCCAGATCATCGCCCAGTCCCCCACCTCACGGCAGACCCTGGCGGCCGCGACCGGGCTGAGCGTGGCCACGGTGGCCACCCTCGTCGGCGAACTGCTCGACCTCCGGATGATCACCGAGGTGGGCTTCGAGGACTCCGCGGGCGGCCGCCCCCGGGGTCTCGTGGCGGTCAACTCCTCGGGGGGCGCGCTGATCGGCGTCGACATGGCGGAGACGTACGTCCGGGTGGAGCTGTTCGACCTGGGACTGAACGTGCTGGCCCGCGCGGTGGAGGACATGCGCCCCGGTGAGAGCCGCCCCGAGCAGACGGTCGCCCATGTGGCCACCGCGGTCGGCTCGGTGGTCGCCCAGGCCGGTGTCGAGGGCGCGCGGGTGCTGGGGGCCGGGGTGAGCGTGCCGGGGCAGGTGGACCGGGCCACCGGCATCGCCGAGTACGCGCCCAACTGGGACTGGCACGACGTGCCGCTGCTGGACCTGCTCGCCGAGCACATCGCCTACCCGCTCCACCTGGACAACCCGCTGCGCGCGAGCGCGGTGGCGGAGCTGTGGTTCGGGGCGGCGCGCGGTCGCGAGGACGCCGTGGTGGTGAACCTCGGCACCGGGGTCGGCGCCGGGCTGGTACTGGGCGGCGGGCTGTATCGCGGGGTGAGCAACAGCGCCGGGGAGTGGGGGCACACGACGCTGGTGCTGGACGGGCGGCTGTGCCACTGCGGCAACCACGGCTGCGTCGAGACGTACGTCGGCGCCCCCGGCATCATGCTCAACCTGCGCGAACTCAGCGCGCGCAGCACGCTGCTGCACCCCGAGGACCAGACGGCGACCATCGACGCCCTGGCCCACGGGGTGGCCGCGGGCGACCCGGTGGCCGTCAAGGTGGTCCGCGACACGGCCCGTTATCTGGGGGCGGGCATCGCGGACCTGGTGAACCTGTTCAACCCCGAAGTGGTCGTGCTCAGCAGCTGGGTCGCCAGGAAGCTGGGCGAACCGCTGCTCGACGAAGTGCGCGAGGCCGTCCGGCGGCACGCGCTGCGGCGGCCGTTCGCCGCCACCGAGATCGTCCTCTCCCCCGTCCCCACCGACCCGGTCTGCCTGGGCGCGGCCACGTTCGCGCTGGAGGGCGCCCTGCAGGCCGTGGGACAGAGGACACCGAAACGCACCACCCCCGCAAGGAGCCGTACCGCACCGCCTTCATGACGACGGAAGGGATGCACGTGTCTCACCCGCACCGCAGCAGATCGGTCCTCCTGACGGCCGCAGCCGCACTGGCCGTCGCCGGACCCCTGATATCCGCCCCGCCCTCCTCGGCCGCCTCCGGCACCACCGTGGCCGCCGAGGTGTCCCCGCACGCCGCCCAGACCATCGACGACATCGGCGCCTCGGGCGCCTGGTGGGTCAACGACCTCCAGCACTTCTCCCCCAAGGTCCAGGCCCGAGTGGCGAAGCTGCTCTTCTCCGAGCAGGGCCTGGACCTCAGCGCGTACCGCTACAACATCGGCGGTGGCGGGGCGGCGGTCACCACCCCGGCGCGCGCCGCCGAGGACTTCCTGAACCCCGACGGCTCGTACGACTGGAGCAGGGACAAGGGCGGTCGGACGTTCCTCACGTACGCCGCGAAGTACGGCGTCGGGGACCTGATCGGCTTCGTCAACAGCGCGCCCGCGCAGTGGACCACCAACGGGCAGAGCTGCGGCGGCCGGTTGAAGGCGGAGAACGAGACCGACTACGCGGACTACATCGCCGACGTCACCGACCACTTCGCCCGCCAGGGCGTGCGGCTGGACTACATCAGCCCCTTCAACGAACCGGACAACGACTTCGGTTCGTGCGGCCAGGAGGGCATGCAGGTCACCGTCGACCAGCGCGACGACATCGTGCGGGCGCTCGGCGCCGAGCAGCGCGCCCGGCACCAGCAGACCTCGATCATCGCCGACGAGTCCAGCCAGACGACCCAGTTCGTCTCCGAACTCCCGCAGTGGATCTCGCAGCCGGACACCGCGCAGTACGTGTCCGCGCTGGCGCACCACACCTACAACAATCCCAGCGACGGCCAGCTCGGCAACGTCTACGAGACGTCGAGGACGGTCGGCCAGAAGTCCTGGGCCTCGGAGATCTGCTGCTTCGGCAAGGGCTCGACGGGCTGGAACCAGGAGTACGACCCGTCCATCGACAACGCCCTGCTGATGTCCCGGATCATCTACAAGGACTTCGCGAGCGCCCACGACTCGGCCTTCCAGTGGTGGACGGCGCTGGCCAGCGGCTACGGCACCGACCCGTACGCGAAGAACGACGCCGGCTGGAACGACGGCCTGATCTACTACGACCCCGACTACGCGACGGACGGCAACCAGACGCTGTACTTCACCAAGCGGTACTACGCGCTCGGCCAGTACAGCAAGTTCGTCGAACCGGGCTCGGTCGCGCACGACGTGACCGGCGCGCCGGACGGGGTCGAGGTGTCGGCGTACGACAGCGGCGGTCAGTGGGTGGTCGTGGTCAACAACCACAACACGACCGACACCCCGCTGAGTCTGCACTTCAACAACGCGACGCCGAAACGGGTTAGGGAGGCGGTGCGGACGTCGGCCACCGAGGACTGGGCCGAGGTCGCCGAGCCGTCGGTGAGCGGGGGGACCGTCTCCGCGACCCTGGCGGCCCGTTCGATCACGACGTACGTCTTCGACCAGAAGGGCCGCGGCAGTTCGGCCGTGACCGGCGCGCTGGCGGGCAGGCAGTCCGGCAAGTGCCTGACCGCGGACGCCTCCGGGGCCGCCATCGCCACCTGCACGGGCGCGGCGGACCAGTCGTGGTCGTACGACGCGAAGGGCACCCTGAAGGGCGCGAACGGCTATCTGACGGCGTCGGGTTCCGGCCTGACGGCCACCGCCGGCTACACCGGTGACGCGAGCCAGCGCTGGCTGCTGAACGCCAACGGGCAGATCCTCAGCGAGGCGTCCGGCAAGTGCCTGGACGTCAGCGGACAGGCCACCGCCGACGGCAGCAAAGTGATCCTCTACAGCTGCAACAGCGGCACCAACGAGGCCTGGACCAGGCGGTAACCGCACCGCACCACCCGGACCGAGGGCCGCCGGCCACCCCCTGACGCGGCGGCCCTCAACTCGTCGCGCGTTCCGCTCTGTTCGCCATCCCGAACCAGGTGCAACGTTTCGCGCAGACTTCGTCCAACCTCTTGCCGAAGTGTTAGCCGAAGGTTAACGTCCCGCTCCGCAACGCAATTTCAGCCATCTGGTTCCGAGGTCCCACGGGCCGTAGAGGCACAGCCGCACTCGACAGACAAGGACGTCAGCATGTCGGCACTCAGCAACAACAACTGGTCCCGCCGGTCTCTCTTCCGGGCGGCAGCGGGCATGGCCGCCGCCGGCACGCTGGCCGCGTGCGGCAGCAACAACGGCAGGGGCGGGGGCAGCGGGTCGGGCACCCAGCTCACCCAGTACTTCCACGCGTACGGCGAGGCGGGGACGGAGCAGGCTCTCAAGCGGTACGCGGCGGCCTACAAGAAGGCCGATGTGAGCACCAACTGGATCACGGGCAACAACTTCGAGTCCGCGCTCTTCGCGGCCCTGCTCACCAGCAAGGCCCCCGACGTCTTCGAGTTCCACCCGCAGCTGCAGCTCGTCAAGAGCGGTCAGGTGGCGGACCTGAGCGACATCATCGACCCCGTCAAGGACGACTTCAACCCGAACGACATCAACTCCCACACGGTCGACGGGAAGATCTACGGGATCCGGATGATCGACGACCCGCAGTTCTTCTACTACCGCAAGTCGATGCTGGAGAAGGCCAAGGTCGACGTGCCGACCACGCTCGACGAACTGCTGGAGGCCGCAGCCAAGCTCACCACCAGCAAGGTCAAGGGCGTCTTCCTCGGCAACGACTTCAGCGCGATCCAGAACCCCATCATCTGGTCCGCCGGCGCCGACACCATCAACGACAAGCACGAGATCGCCTACCACACGGACGGCGTCGTCCAGGGACTCAAGCAGCTCCGGACCCTGTTCACCAGCGGCAACGTGCTCCTCGACGCCCCGACCGACTTCTGGGACCCGTCCTCGCTCAACCAGGGCCTGTGCGCCATCCAGTGGGGCGGCATGTGGTCCATGCCGGCCATGCAGAAGGCCCTCGGCGACGATCTCGGCATCTTCCCGTTCCCGAAGATCGGCAGCGCGGGCAAGCTGTCCGTCTACAACGGCGGCTGGTCGATCTTCGTCAACGCCAAGGGCAAGAACGTCGACGCGGCCAAGGAGTACGTCAAGTGGCTGTGGATCGACCAGAAGCAGTACCAGGAGGACTGGGCCACGTCGTACGGCTTCCACATCCCGCCGCGCACCTCGATCGCCAGCGGTGCCACCAAGCTCAAGTCCGGTCTGGCCGCCGAGGGCATCAAGCTCTTCACTGACTACGGCCACTTCGACAACATCGCCTACGACCAGACCATGCAGACCGCGTTCGCCGACGTGATCGCGTCCTCCGTCCGTAAGAACGGCGACCCCGAGGCGGCGCTCGACACCTGCGACAAGAAGGTCAACGTCGAGCTGAAGAAGCTGTTCGGATAAGCCGCCGGGAAGACCACGACATGTCGACCACCACCACACGCGGGGTCGCCCAGCCCGCCCCGGCCAAGGCCTCCCCGGCCCGGCCGCGGCGGAGCCTGCGCGGCAACCCGACCGTGAACTTCTGGCTCTTCACCGGGCCCTTCCTCGTCGGCCTGGCGATCTTCGTCATCGTGCCGATCGGCTGGAGCATCTGGCTCAGCTTCTTCGACGCCCGCTACACCGTCACGCCGAGCCATTTCATCGGCTTCGACAACTACAGGCAGATCCTGACCAACAGCGGTTTCCCCGACTCGCTGCTGACGTTCACCGTGTTCGCCGCGTTCATCGTGCCCACCACCTGGGCGCTGTCGCTCGGGCTCGCGCTGCTCGTGAACCAGCTGCGGTTCATGAGGGCGTTCTTCCGGTCGGTGTTCTTCCTGCCGACCGCCGTGTCGTATGTGGCCGCCGCCCTGATCTGGAAGATGTCCATCTTCAGCGGCGTCCGCTTCGGACTCGCGAACACGGTCATCGGCTGGTTCGGCGCCGACACCGTCGCATGGATGTCCAACCCCACTCCGCCCTGGTACTGGCTGGTCATCGTGACCCTGCGGCTGTGGATCCAGTCGGGCTTCTACATGATCCTGTTCCTGGCGGCGCTCCAGAACATCCCGGCCGAACTGTACGAGGCCGCCGCCATCGACGGCGCCAAACCGGGCTGGCAGACCTTCCGGCACATCACGCTGCCCCAGCTGCGCGCCACTTCGACCGCGGTGATCCTGCTGCTGCTCATCGCCGCCTACCAGGCGTTCGACGAGTTCTTCAACATCGTCGGACAGAAGGCGACCTGGGCCCAGACACCGCTCATGGAGCTCTACAAGACCGCCCTCGGCACCAGCCAGGACTACGGTGCCGGCAGCGCCGGCGCGGTCATCCTGTCACTGCTCATCTGCCTCGTCACCCTGATCCAGGGCAGGTTCATGGGCTTCGGAAGGGGGGACGAGTCCAAGTGACCACCACATCTCAGGCCGGCAAACGGCGCAGGAAGGGCGGGGGCGTCCTCGGCAACACGGGGCTGTACGTCGCCGTCGGCGTCGCCGCGCTGCTCTTCCTTATCCCCTTCTACCTGATCGTCCGCAACGCCCTCTCCACGGACCTGGAGATCACGGGCGAGAACTGGAAGCTGCTGCCCTCCTTCCAGTGGGGCAACATCTCCGAGCTGTTCAACGACCCCACGGTCGAGTTCGGCCGTTCCATGGTGAACTCGCTGGTCGTCGCCGTCCTCACCACGTTCGGCACGCTCCTGGTCTGCTCGCTGGCCGGGTACGGCCTGGCCCGCATCCCGTACCAGCACGCCGACAAGGTCTTCTACGCGGTCCTGGCGACCCTGATGGTCCCCACGGCCGTCACCTTCGTGCCCAGCTTCGTACTGGTCTCGTCCCTCGGCTGGGTGGACACCTACCGTGGCCTGATCATCCCCGGCCTGTTCAGTGGTTTCACCTGCTTCCTTTTCCGGCAGTACTTCCTCGGATTCCCGAAGGAACTGGAGGAGGCGGCACGCGTGGACGGGCTCGGCTACTGGGGCGCGTACTGGCGGATCGTCGTACCCAACTCGCTGAACTTCTTCGCGGCGATCGCCACGATCACCTTCATCAGCGCCTGGAACTCCTTCCTGTGGCCGCTCGTCATCGGCCAGGACCCGAGCTCCTGGACCGTGCAGATCGCACTCTCCTCCTTCATGACCAACCAGACCGTCAACTTCCACCTGATCTTCATGGCCACCGCCATCTCCATCCTGCCCCTGGTGTTCGTCTTCCTCTTCCTCCAGCGCTGGCTGGTCCAGGGGATCGCGCAGACCGGCATCAAGGGCTGACCCGCCTCGAAAGACCTGGAGACCGATGTCTTTCCGCTCTGCCACGGCTGTCGACCACGTCGAGGACGTCTCACCGGGCTCCGGGGCCCTGCCGCCCCGCGCCTGGTACCCGGCCTCGGACGCCATGTCCCTCTCCTTGAACGGCAGTTGGCGCTTCAGGCTGTCGCCGACGGCGGACGCCGAGGACGACTCGTTCGCCGAGCCGGGGTACGACGCCGACGGCTGGGCGGAGGTCTCGGTCCCGGGGCACTGGGTGCTCCAGGGGCACGGCGCGCCGATCTACACGAACCACCTCTACCCGTTCCCGGTCGATCCGCCCAGGGTCCCGACCGAGAACCCCACCGGTGATCACCTGCGGTTCTTCGACCTGCCCGACGGCTGGGACGTGGCGGACGGCGGGGCGGTCCTGCGCTTCGACGGTGTCGAGTCCTGCGCCCGGGTGTGGCTGAACGGCACGGACATCGGCGAGTTCAAGGGCTCCCGGCTGCCGCACGAGTTCGCCGTCGGCCATCTGCTGCTGCCGGCCGGGAACGTGCTCGCCGTCCGCGTCCACCAGTGGTCGGCCGGCTCGTATCTGGAGGACCAGGACCAGTGGTGGCTGCCGGGCATCTTCCGGGACGTGACGCTGCTGCACCGCCCGGCCGGCAGCGCCCTGGACTTCTTCGTGCACGCCTCCTACGACCATGTCACCGGCGCGGGCACGCTGCGCGTCGACTCCGACGTGGACGGCCGGGTCACGGTACCGGAGCTGGGCATCGACATCGCCACCGGCGAGCCGGCGGCCGTCCCGGTCGAGGCGTGGACGGCCGAGACCCCGAGGCTGTACAGCGGGGTGCTGGCCACCGAGGGCGAGCGGGTGCCGTTGCGCATCGGCTTCCGGACGGTGGAACTGGCCGACGGGCTGATCAAGGTCAACGGGAAGGCGGTCCTTTTCAAGGGTGTCAACCGGCACGAGTGGCACCCGGAGCACGGGCGCGCCCTCGACCTGGAGACCATGCGGGCGGACGTGCTGCTGATGAAGCGGCACAACATCAACGCGGTCCGCACCTCCCACTACCCGCCCCACCCGGCCTTCCTCGACCTGTGCGACGAGTACGGCCTGTGGGTGATCGACGAGTGCGACCTGGAGACCCACGGCTTCACCGAGCAGGCCTGGCGGGACAACCCGGTCGACGACGACCGCTGGACCCCGGCGCTGCTCGACCGGGCCGCCCGGATGGTCGAGCGCGACAAGAACCATCCGTCGGTGGTGATCTGGTCCCTGGGCAACGAGGCCGGCACCGGCCGGGGCCTGACCGCGATGGCCGAGTGGATCCACGGCCGGGACGCCTCCCGGCTCGTGCACTACGAGGGTGACATCGACTGCCGTGACACGGACGTCTACTCGCGGATGTACGCCGACCACGCCGAGGTCGAACGGATCGGCCGGGGCCTGGACGGAGGCACCCACAAGCGCCGTGAACTCCCCTTCATCCTCTGCGAGTACGGGCACGCCATGGGTAACGGCCCCGGTGGCCTCGCCGACTACCAGCGGATCTTCGAGTCGTACGACCGGCTCCAGGGCGGCTTCATCTGGGAGTGGATCGACCACGGCATCAAGGACGACCGCTACGGCTACGCGTACGGCGGGGACTTCGGCGAGGAGCTGCACGACGGGAACTTCGTCTGCGACGGACTGGTCTTCCCCGACCGGCGGCCCTCCCCGGGGCTGGTGGAGTACAAGAAGGTGATCGAGCCCGTCCGCATCGAGGGCGACGGCGCCACCGTCCGCGTCACCAACAGGCAGGACTTCGCCGATCTGACCGCGCTGGACTTCGAGTGGTCGTACCAGGTCGGCGGCGAGACCGTCGAGTCGGGCCGTCTTGCCGTACCGGCCCTGGCGGCCGGTGAGTCGGCGGAGGTGAAGCTGCCGGAGCCGCCCGTCGCCACCGGCAGCGGCGAGACCCAGTGGACGGTACGCGCCCTGCTGGCGGCGGACACCGCCTGGGGGCCGCGCGGCCATGTGGTGGCCTGGGGGCAGATCCCCGTCTCGGGGCGGCAGGTGCCGGCCTTCGCCGCCGCCGCGGGACCGGTGGTGTCCGGCGACGGGGTGATCACCCTGGGCCCGGCCGTCTTCGACGCCCGTAGCGGCGCGCTGCGCGGCATCGGTTCGGTGCCGGTGACCGGAGTGCGACTGGACGTGTGGCGGGCGACGACCGACAACGACGACGGCGCGGCCTGGCAGAGCGACATCCGCTACGGCGCGCTGTGGCGCAAGTTCGGTCTGCACCGCATGCGGCACCGCCTGGACGCGGTGGAGCCGGCCGACGACGCCCTGACCGTGCGCACCCGGGTGGCACCCGCCGCCTGGGAGTTCGGGCTGGTGACCGTCTACCGCTGGACCACGGACGGCGACCGCCTCCGGCTCACCGTGTCCGTCACCCCCGACGGCGACTGGACGGTGCCGCTGCCCCGGCTCGGGATCCGCTTCGGGCTGTCGGCCGCCGACCGTGTGCGGTGGTTCGGCGGCGGGCCGGGCGAGGCGTATCCGGACACCAGGTCGGCGTCGATGGTGGGCCGTTGGCAGTCGACGGTGGACGACCTGCAGACGCCGTACGTCCGTCCGCAGGAGAACGGCGCCCGCGCGGACGTCCGCTGGGCGGAGATCGGCGGGCTGCGGATCGAGGGCGACCCGGAGTTCTGGTTCACGGCCCGTCGCTGGACCACCGAGCAGCTGGACGCGGCCGCTCACCGCAGCGACCTCACCCCGGGCACCGCGTCCGAGAGCGGCTCCGCCGCGGGCGTGTGGGTCAACCTGGACCACGGCCAGCACGGCATCGGTTCGCAGTCCTGCGGTCCGGGCGTGCTGCCGCAGTACCAACTGCACGCCCAGCCGGCCGAGTTCTCCTTCGTGTTCTCGGAGATCGGCTGATCCGCACCGCCCTGGAAGGCCCCGTGCGTGGTCCGGGGCCTTCGGCCTGCTCAGCGTCCGTGCCCGGCGGCCTCGCAGCGGTACAGGGTGTAGCGGGCGACGTGGACCGGCGAGCAGTGGCCGATGGCCCAGCGGACCAGGGCCCGGCCCGGGGTCTTCGCGCCCCGGGCCCGGTGGGTGAGGTCGGCCGCGGAGAGCAGGACGTAGTGGAGCCGGCCGGTGTCGATCAGGTGGTGGAAGGTGCCGGGCGCGGGATACGGCACCCGCGCGGTGAAGCCGCCGATGGGGAGGATGGAGGCGTTGTCCGAGAGGATGTACGGTGCCGCCATCTGCCAGCGGGGCACGGCGGCCAGGTAACGGGCGCCGTCGCGGTGGGCGACGAGGTAGGCGAGGACGCGCCGCTGGGCCGGGTTCAGGGCGGAGGCGCCGTTGCGGGTGGCGATGCTGCCCGGGCCGATCCGGCCGAACCCGCCGGGCTGGTTGTAGCGCAGGGAGGTCGCGGACGCGGACCAGACGGCGGGGACGACCAGGACGGCCGCGAGGGCGACGGCCAGGGCGGCCCGGCGCGGACGTGACCCGCCGACGGCGAGGAGGACCAGGGCCGGCAGGGCCAGGACCGCGGCGACGCCGGCCGACCAGGTGAAGAAGCCCGGGTAGTGCAGCGTGAGGGCCGCGCACCAGCCGACGTCGACGGCGAGGACGGCGCACAGGACGCCCCGGCGCCGCACCCGGGTCACGGCCGTCGCGGCCAGGGCCGACAGACCGACCGCCACCACCCCCATGTAGTAGGTGTGTCCGGTCACGCTGCCGAAGCTGAAGACCAGGAAGAACGTCACCAGCCAGACGCCCCACAGCAGGTACCCGGCCAGGAAGGGATCGGTGCGCCGCGGGCGGCGGCGCCACAGCGTGACCAGCCCGGCGGCCAGGCCCAGCGCCGCCAGCGGGTACAGCCAGCCCGTCTGGCTGGCCAGGCCGGGGCTGAACATCTTCCAGACGCTGTTCCCCATCCCCGCCGAGGCCCTGCCGTGCGCCGGGGCGGCGACGATGCTCCCGGTGCCGGCCGCGTCGACGCCCAGCGCCTGGAAGCGGGTCAGGAAGTTGTAGCCGACGACCAGCGCGACCGGCGAGTTGTCGGTCGTGCCGTCGAGGTAGGGACGGTCGGCGGCCGGGGTGAGACCGGCGGCCAGCATCCACGACAGGGACACCGCCAGCATGACCGCCCCGGACACGGCGAGGTCCCGGATCCGGCGGCGCACCGTGGTCGGAGCGGCCACCAGGTACGTCACGGCCAGCGCGGGCAGCACCGCCCAGGCCTCCAGCATCTTGCACTGGAAGGCCACCCCGACCCAGACGCCCGCCAGGACGAGGGTGCGCAGCCGGGCGCGGGCGGTGGCCCGCTGGGTGGCCTCGGCGGCCAGCAGCAACAGCAGGACGAACGGCGCGTCCTCGGTGACCGACCGGCCGAGGCCCACGGTCACCGGGGTGAGCGTGAGGAAGGCGGCGGCCAGCAGACCGGCCGGTACGCCGGCCCAGCGCCGTACCACCACATGGAGCAGGACCACCGCGGCCACGCCCTCCACGGCCTGCGGGATCACCAGGGACCACGGGTGGAAGCCGAAGACCAGCGCCGACAGGGCCTGCGGCCACAGGAAGCCGGGCAGCTTGTCCAGGGTGATGGAGCCAGCCGGGTCGAAGGAGCCGTAGAGGAAGGCGACCGGGTTGTCGGTCATGCTGCGCACCGCGCTCGCGTAGAAGGAGTGGTACGCGCTGTGCCAGATCCCCCAGAAGAAGAGCAGCGCGGCGACGGTGGCGATGCCGGCGAGGATCGGGCGCTCGTAGCGCTGGGTACGGCTCCGTGGCCGGGCCGGTGAGGGCGGCGGCCCCCCGGCACGGACGAGCGGCTCGGCGCTGACAGGGCTCGGCATCGCGGACGGCCTCCAGGACTCCCGGTGTCCAGGGCTTCCAGAACGCCCCGGAGTGCTACGGCCTGTAGGACGACTGGATCCCGGCGAACGTCACGTCCGGAATGTCAAGGAACATGCAGGATATTCGTGAGTGGCGGTCATGGAAGCGTTAAGAATCCTGAACCCTGCCGGTGCCTCACCGCCCGGCGTGCTGGGCCGCGAGCCGCACCGGGGCGTTCTGGGCGCCGTATCCGCGATACCCCGGATCCCGCTCGACCAGTTCGAAGAACACCCGGCCCACCGTCCGGGTGTAGCAGTGCCGGAAGACACCGCCCGCGTCGCGGTCGTAGAGGATGCCGAGGTCGCGGTACGTGTCCAGCTCCCCGTCGGCGAACTCGTACCGGGCGGCGAGGTCGTCGTGGTAGTTGGCGGGGACGGGCAGCAGACGGCCACCGGCCGCACGGAAGGCCCGGGCGGCGGCGACCACGTCCTCGACGGCCAGGGCGATGTGCTGGGCGTGCAGGGTGTCGTCGGCCGGTGCCGCGCCGACCCCGAGGGCGATCCGGACGCTGCCGTCGGCGTTGGTGACGGCGCGGGAGCGCAGCAGCCCGTAGGGATCGGCGACGTCGACGCTCTCCTGGGCACGCAGGCCGAGGACGCTGCGGTGGAAGAGGGTCGCCTCGTCGTACTGGTGCCAGGGCTGGACGAGCGCGAGGTGGTCGATGCGCGCCGCCGACGGCCCCGGCTCGTACGGCACCTCGGCGAAGTCGGCCCGCCAGTCGGGGAGTTCGGGGTCGCGGCCGGTGGCGCAGAAGAACAGTTCGGTGCCGTCGGGCGCGGCGACCGCGTCGAGCGGGACGTCCTCGGGGGCCCGGCGGCGGGGCAGCACGGGGGCGAGCAGGGCCTCGGCCCGGCGGGCGGCGGCCCGCGGGTCCGGTGACTCCAGGCCGATCGCGGCGAGCCCGGTACCGTCGCGGCGGACGGCGGGACCGGTGTTGAGCAGGATCCGGGCCTCGCCGCGTTCCCACAGGTCGACGGGCTTGCTCCGATGACGCGCGGTCCGGGCGAAGCCGAGGGCGCCGAGCAGCGCCGAGACCGGCTCGGCGTCGGGGGTGACGAGTTCGGCGAACGCGATCCCCGTCGGCACGACGGGCGGGGGCAACTCCCCCACTCCGACGGCCTCTTGCAGCACCAGCAGCGAGCGGTGCGCGTCGACGGCGGTCGGGCCGGCCTCGGCCTGCCGGAAGACGTCGTTGAAGACTTCGAGGGAGAGCGGCCCGTCGTACCCGGTCCGCAGCACATGGCGGACGAGCCCGGCCACGTCGAACCCGCCCTGGCCCGGGAAGCAGCGGTAGTGACGGCTCCACTGGAGCACGTCCATGGCGAGAAGCGGGGCGTCGGCCAGTTGCAGGAAGAAGATCTTCTCGCCGGGGATGTCCTCGATGCCCTTCGGATCGGACCCCCGGGAGAGGATGTGGAAGCTGTCGAGGCAGGTCCCGAGGGCGGGGTGCCCGGCCGCCTCGACGATCCGCCAGGCATGGTCGTACGTACTGACGTGCCGCCCCCAGGCGAGCGCCTCGTAGGCGACGCGGATGCCGAAGTCCTGGGCGAGCGTCGCCAGGTGGCCGAGCTGCTCGGCCGCGAGACCGTCGTCGTCGATCGCGGCCGGGGAAACGGAGGAACAGACGAGAACGGTGTCGGCCCCCAGCTCCCTCATCAGCGCGAACTTGTGCCGGGCACGGCGGAGGTTGCGCGCGAACTCGTCGGCGGGGACTGCTTCGATGTCCCGCACGGGCTGGTAGAGGTCGACGGAGAGCCCCAGGTCGGCACAGCGAGCGCGGATCTCGCGGGGCGGGAGCGGACTGGCGAGCAGGTCGTTCTCAAAGATCTCGACGCCTTCGAACCCGGCTCGGGAGGCGGCGGTGAGCTTTTCGGTGAGAGACCCACTGAGCGAAACGGTGGCAATGGAAGTACGCACGACCTTTTTCCTCACCTGCATGACAGCGCCCCGTCAGGGGCGCGGGGCTGTCTCGACGTGCGGCTGCCGCCGCGTGGGCGCGACCGGCCGCGACCGGCCCGCACCAGTCACACGACCTGCCCCGCCGGCCGCTCACCCAGCTCCCCGATGTCGGCCAGCATCCGGCCGCTGTCCGCCTCCCTGCCCGTGAACAACCGAAACGCGTCCGCGGCCTGGAACACGGCCATCCCGCCCCCGTCCAGCACGGCGCACCCCAACGCCCGTGCGGTCCGCACCAGTTCCGTCTCCAGGGGCCGGTACACCACTTCGGCCACCCACAACCCGGGGCGCAGCAACTCCGCGGGCAGCGGCAGCCCCGGATGCGCGGCCATCCCGGTCGGCGTCGCATGCACCAGCCCGTCCGCACCGGCCAGCAGTTCCGGCAGCCGGTCCAGGCCCGCGGGGACCGCGCGCCCCGCGCCGAAGTACTGGTTCAGGGACCCCGCAAGATCGACGGCCCGGTCGGCCAGCGCGTCCACGACGGTGACCCGCTCCGCCCCCAACGTGAGCGTCGCGTGCGCCACCGCGGCCCCCGCGCCCCCGGCGCCGAGCTGCACGACGCTCTCCAGCGGAGCGTCCGGCAGCCCCCGCGCGAACGACGCCGCGAACCCGGTCACGTCCGTGTTGTGGCCGACGGCCCTCCCGTCGGCCTCGAAGACCACCGTGTTGACCGCGCCGAGCGCCTCGGCCTGCGGGGCGAGGGCGTCCAGGTGCTCGATGACCAGCTGCTTGCAGGGGTGCGTGATGTTGAGTCCGTCGAAGCCGAGGTCCCGCGCGGCCCGCACCAGCTCCCCCACGGCCTGCGGCGGCACGCCGAGCACGTCGAGGTCGATCAGCCGGTACAGGTACCGCAGCCCCTGCCGGCCGGCCTCCCGCTCGTGCAGGGCCGGGCTGAGCGAGGGGCCGATGCCGGAACCGATCAGTCCGACGAGATACGAGTCCTTGGCCACGTGGCCCTCCCGAGCAGCATCGCTAATGTACGAACTAGTACGTTAGCTATAGCACCCGGGGTGACAGCATGGGAAGCCTCTTCGGGAACGCCACCGCGACGGGCTTCTACAATCTGCGGCACCGGCTGTCCCCCGAAGGAACCCGATAGGAACCCGATGACCAGCGTCGAAGAACCGGCACGGACCAACGGGCGGCTGCGCGACGCCGCCCGCACACAGGCCGAGATCCTCGACGTGGCCACCCAGGAGTTCGCCCGGGCCGGCTACGACGGGGCCCGCGTCGACGAGATCGCGGCCCGCACCCGCACCACGAAGCGGATGATCTACTACTACTTCGGCGGCAAGGAGCAGTTGTTCACGGCGGTCCTGGAGCGCGCGTACGGGGTGATCCGCGAGGCCGAGCAGCAACTGGACGTCGAGCACCTGGACCCGGTCGCGGCGATCCGCCGGCTCGCCGAGCTGACCTTCGACCACCACGAGCAGCACCCGGACTTCATCCGCCTGGTCAGCATCGAGAACATCCACGGCGCCGAGCACATCGCGGCCTCCGCGAAGCTCGGCAGGATGGGCTCGCCGGCGCTTGAGGTGATCCGCCGGATCCTGGCCGCCGGGCAGGAGTCCGGCCTGTTCACGGCCGACGTCGACGCCGTGGACCTGCACGCGATGATCAGTTCGTTCTGCTTCTTCCGGGTGGCGAACCGGCACACCTTCGGCGTCCTCTTCGGCCGTGACCTGGTGGACCCGGCGCAGCGCGCGCACTACCGGGCCATGCTCGGCGACATGGTGATCGCCTACCTCACCGCGGAGCGCGCGGCGGGCTGAGCGCGCGGGCCGCCGGACACCCGGCGGGACCGGACGGCTCCGGCGCAGCCTCTTGACACCGGGGAAACGCGAGCGCAACATCCGTACCCATCGCGACTAACTACCCAGTGGGTTAATTAGCACCGCCCCCTGGTCCGCCGACCCGTCATCCCTGGGAACCGGCCTTCTCCCCCGCCGCTCACTCCGCTTACGTTGGAGTTCCCCGAAGGAGCACCGCCGTGTCCGTCCCCGCCCAGTCCGCCGCCACCGCCGTACCACCCGGTGGCCAGCCGAGGAAGGCCGCCCTGGCCGCCTGGATCGGCAGCGCCCTGGAGTACTACGACTTCTTCATGCTGAATGGCTGCTCGATTCTCTGAGCGAGCGGTTTGAAGTAGCTCCTCCTCTCTAGCTGGCACTATGCCGGGAAACTGTGGTCATCTGGTGCCATGTATAGCCAGGTGTGGCCGTGATCGTTTCCCACTCGTTTCCCAGTGACAGACTGTCCCTGGGACGAGTGCTTTGAAGCGCCGGGCCCGACTCCCCTGAGAACGCCCTTCGAGGCGATGTTGGGAGTCGGGCCCGGCTTCTTCTTTCAACGAGTGTCCCGTACACCGATAACGGCCCACGGCTCACTCGTCCGCACGGGTGCCCGGAACCCGCACTGGTCCACCTCCTAGCCGGGGGTAAACGGCCAGGCGGCGGTCCACTCGGCGCCGCGACGTTCAGGCATCCGCGGCGCCGAAGCATTTGCGGTTGGAACATTTGTTCGAGCGTCGACACTACCCCTCGCTCTTCGGCATATGCCAGATCGCAGGGTGGCCAGCGAGGGGCCCCTCGCTCGTTCTACGGCGGGGGAAGGGGCGTCCGTCGCGCCACTTTCATGATCGAAGAATGCCGCAAATCTGCTGCTGACTTATGATCATGGCCCCTGAACGGTTGAGTCCGTGCCAGCCGATCAGCCCCAGTGGGTTCTCGACGCCCGCCGGGCCGCGGGCGACCGCATCCGCGTGCGGCGGCTGCACATGAACATGACCCAGGAGTCCCTCGCCCACGCCGCCGACCTGGACCGGTCGACCGTCCAGCGCATGGAGGCCGGCTCCGAGATGAAACTCAGCCACCTCCTGCATGTGGCGCACGCCCTGCGGGTGCATGTGACGGACCTCCTCCACGGCTGATCAGCAGGATGCGCGCGCCCTAAGCGGCTGCTCTCCTGCTGACCGGAATTCAACACAGCTACCAGCCGTAATGGAAGGTGTTCGCCCCATTCATCTACACAGTTTCCATACATTCACCCCATTGACTAATGACGCCGCGACAGGCTCTGGCCAGAGCTTTCCTTTGACGCAAGATCGAATGGGCGGTTAGTCCGAGTTTGACGTGAATCTCGAAGCCGGCGTCTTGTCACGCCCTCGACGGCACCGATGCACGCATTGCGCCACCGGTACGCCCGACCTCAACCCACCTGACGGGCCGCCCGGTTCGCTATGCCCATGTACGTGCCCCACAGCACCCCGGCAACCTCGCAGGCCCGCCCAGGGTCCCGGCAGTCGTCGCAGGCGATGGCGTGCCGGGTGTAGGCGGCGTAGGCCTCCTGGACCGGGCTCAGCCGGGAGCCGGCGCTCGCCAGCGGCGGCTGGCCGGCGTCTTGGCCGTCAGGTGGTGGATCCCTACGCTCGTCCATGGCGGCGCTCCGGTCAGTGTCGTCCACGCCCCCGGGTCGGTCGCACGGCCGCGGGGGTCTGTCTTGGCGCAGGTTTACTGCGGTCTACCGCACTGTACTGCGGTCGCGCCGTGTACTGCGGCTATCTAGCGTCAACTGTGTGAGCACTGATCTTGACCGGACGAGGCCGATCTGGCGGCAGATCGCGGCGATCGTGCAGGCCCGCATCGAAGACGGCACCTACCCGGCCGGGTCACGGGTTCCCTCGGTCGTGGAGCTGTCCACCGAGTTCAACGTGGCGGCGTCCACCGCGCAGAAGGTGCTCGCCCATCTCAAGGCGGAGGGGCTGGTGCGGGCTGAGGTGGGGCTCGGGACGTTCGTTGAGCCGCCCGCCGGTTCGTCGTAGCCCGCTGTCAGAGCCCGCGGATACGATCAGCAGCATGACCCCCTCTCCCCCGGCGCGGGATCCTGTGCGGCTGTCGGCTGCTGAGCTCAATGAGCGGATCCGTGCGTTCTGGACTGGGCCGGGCGGGCATCCGGCGGTGGGGCTGACGGATGCGCAGCGGGAGGAGTACGGGCGGCTGCTGGCCGCGCTCCGGGAGGCTGAGCGCGGGGACGTCGTCGAAGCCGCTTAGCGTTGATCCTCGGGGAGTAGGCGGCGCAGTCGGCTGAGTTCGGCGAGTAGATCACCGATAGCTGCGCGAGCGCCTTGAGCTGCCAGCGTGTCTTCGCATCCGAGATCTTCGTGGAGTTGACGGATCTGCGCCTCCCGGTTGACGTCCATCGGGGCGTCGGAGTCGATTAGCGGATGCTGACGGAAGCGAGCTGTCCAACGGCCTTCGGGCATGCGATACAGGATGCCAAAGACGGCCCAACGTAGGATCCCCGGGTGGCACGCACCTTCGAAGATCTCGTGAACCTGGGGGAGGCGGCCGTGGCCGCGCACGCCCGCCTCGCCGCCCCCGGCGCGGATCCGGCGACCGCCCGGCAAGCGTGGATCGATGCTGCCGCCGTGTTCCAGGCCGCCGTCACCGAGCACGCCGAAGCCGAAGGCAAGCCGCGGGTCGAGGTGGAGATGGCCGTAAAGAAAGCCGTCCGGCACCCGGAGACACCCGAGGGCTGACAGCAGCGCACCCTGCCGGGGTTCCACGCTCGGCAGGGTGCAGCAAACCCGACTGGAATCGCATGCCGGATAGTTGCGACAAGCCTACGCGCCGCCACTGACAACGCCGGGGCGCGTCGACAGCTGATGCTCATCGACTGGTGGCGCTTCGCCGTAGACGTCATCGAAGCCGTCCTCGTCCGGGTCGACCGTTGGGGTTTCTTCCTCGATCATCCGGCCAGAATGGCAGACGCTCAGGCCTCGTCGGGCCACTGCGTCAACGCCTCGCCCGTCTCCTCGTCGACGAGGGTGACCTGGGCGCCGGGGCGGCCGTGCTCACCGACCCAGGCGCCGAACTTCCGGCGGGCGGTCGCCTCGCTCGCCCACCAGCCGTGCTGGGCGGGCCGGCCGTCGAGGGTGAGGAGCAGGTGGTAGCGGCTGGCGGCATCCTGCGGGTGCTCCTCGGATCCGCTACCCATAGACTCGAACACATGTCCGATCTTACGCTGGTGGAGCGCCTCGCCAAACTACGGGCCGTAGAGGCGTGGCTTGACTGGCAGCTACGCCAGACCCGGCACCGGATCGAGCAGACCGAACAGCAGGTACGCGCGGCAGGCGCCTACACCACCGAGCAGGAACGCCGCGCCGGCCAAGCCGTCGGCGTCACCCTCCACACCGCCGACTGTGCTCGCATCCAGCAGCCCGTGAACATGCTCACCGAAGCTGAAGCCCGGTTCGCCCTCGCCAAAGACGCCGGATTCACACACCCCTGCGTGCACTGCCACCCGGAGAAGCAGCTGAAGCCCGACTGGAGCACCGGGGCTGACGAGTAGCCGCCCGCGGGCAGCCGCCGCAGCTGAAGGCGTGAACACGAAGGGGCCTCGTCGCGACGGGGGATGCACGACGAGGCCCAAGTTCAGTGTGGCACTACTTGGTCGGATCCAGGCGGATGTCGAGCCCGACTACGTACAGCCGCTCTCCGTCCACGCTAGGCCGGAAGGGATCTCGCTGAAACTCGACTGCGTCCTTCTTGTCGTCGAACACGTTGCGCACCTCGTTGCCGCTCAGGTAGTCGAGTGCCCGCCGCTTCGCGTCCTCTGCGCTCACGGCGACGACGTAGATGCTTCCGCTGATCGCATCGGTCGGGATGATCGGCATGTGGGCTACTCCTTCGGGGCAAGCCGCTCCCCGAGCTTGGCGGCGAGTGCATAGGCAGGATGGTTGTCGAGTTGCCGTCGGCGCCGGTTGTACCGCTGGGTGGTGCGCGGGTCGGAGTGGGAGACGGCGTCCTGGACGTCTTGGAGTGGGACGCCGTTGGCGAGGTTGTCGGTGATGAACTGGTGCCGCAGCGTGTGGGGCTTGATGCTGGCGGCTTGGGGGATTCCGGCGCGGCGGGCGAGGACGCGGAGGTGCTTCCACACCTCGGGCTGCGTCCAGCGACGGCCGGTCTCGGTGGCGAACAGTGGGCCGTCGGTGCGGTCGCCGAGGTAGGCGAGGAGAGCGTCGAGGGCGAGCGGCGGGACGGGCGCGGGCCGCTTCTTGCCGCCCTTCTGGGTGAGGGGCAGGGTGCGGTGGCCGCGGTCGTAGCCGAGTTGGTCGGCGTTGAGGGAGAGGAGTTCGTTGACGCGGGCGCCGGTGAGATAGAGGAGCATGACGAGGGCGTAGGAGCGGGGTGCCCAGTCGGCGGCGGTCTGGATGAGCCGGGTCGTCTCTGCCTCGGTCATGCCTTCGGTGGGAGAGTAGTCGGGGTCGACGTAGGGCCGGTTGACGGCGGCGAACGGGTCGCTGTCGACGGCTTGGAGCCGGGCGGCGTAGGTGTAGAAGCTTCCGGCGGCGGCGAGGGCCTGCGCCTGGGTGGTCTCGGCGGGTGGCCGTCCGTTGCGGGTGGAGGTCTTGGCGAGGTGCTTGGCGTAGGCGTCGGCGAGCGGCAGCTTGGCCTGGAGGGGGTGGATGCCGGTGCTGCGGGCGTACTCTTCCCACGCCTTGAAGGTGCGGACGTAGGCGCGCCTGGTGTGGCGGCTCTTCTGGCGGGCGATCCATCCTCCGGCGATGGTGGGGAGCGGGTCGTGGTCGCCGTAAATGCGTGCGAGGTGGCCGGCGAGGGCGCGGGCTTCGTCGGGCCAGTCGTCGCGGGGGTCGTGCCGGTCGGTCGACAGTTCCGCCGACGGGCGTGGGACGAGGGCGGTCACAGGTAGCTGTCCAGCGACAGTGGCTCGACACGGAAGCGGTGACCGCACGGCTTGAAGCCGATGAGGACTGAGCCGTCCAAGTCGCGTTGGTCGAGAATCTCCTCGCTCGCCGCGCCACACTCCCGGCACTCCGGCAGCGGCGGGTAGTCGGGCTGCTGGAGGAGCTCCTGTGTGATCTTGTTGCGTCGCTCCTCCATCTTGAACTCCAAGACGGCCATCGATGGGCGGTCCATGGGGATCCAGTCCTTCGTCACTGCTTCACTCCTCGTCGCCCAGGTTCTTGAGGTCAGGATGGTGCCGCCACATCAGGATCGCCTGAGCATCAAGGACTGCCTGACCGGCGGGTGTCGGCTCGATCGGCTTGAAGCCCTGCGCATACTCGCAGTCCGCGTCTTGGCAGGCGTGATCGTCGCCAGCAGGCCAGTAGATGAGAGGCGTCTCGTGGACCGGGCAGCGGCATCGATCGGTGCAGCGGTGCGAGGGATGCCCAGTCACGAACGGCTCCGCGGTGCGCCAGGCTTCTCGTCCCAGTAGCCGTTGTCCACGCCAGTCTCCAGGTAGCGCTGTGCGTGGGCCAGGGACGCGCCGGGATCGATCGCGGCGTGGAGGATCGCGCTGAACTCCCGATGCGCAGCAGCGTCGGCCTCGCTAAGACCCCTGCGGCACTTGCGGTCCCAGTACGCGTTCTCGGCTTCGATGCGGTCCTGGAGTTCTGCTCGCGTCAGGACATCGAGGTCCGACCGCTTGAGGCGCTTGAAGGTGGGCACTGGCCATCCTCTCTCGGTATGGGATAACTGTCATTATCAACCATAGAGTTGCCGCGAATCCAGTGCTTCGGGCACCCTGCCGCCCATGAGCGAAGAGGCCGCCAGGGGCGCCTGGACACCGCAGCAGCGCGCGCTGATGTTCATCGGCTTCGCGGCCGATCAGGTGCGAGATCTGCTGCCTTTCGTGACTGGTGAACAGTCGATCGAGCCAGCAGTCGTTGAGGTGGCATGCAAGGAGTCGTTCGTGCTGAACGTCAGGCTCATCATTGACTTCCTCACCCGCGGCAATCCACGCTTCGACATCCTCGCCAAGGACTACGCGCCGGAGTGGCGACCCGGCGAGGAGCTGAAGATCCGGCTCGACCAGTGGCACGAGTTGGCCAGCAGGCACGCCATGCATCTCTCAAGGGAACGAGTCCCCGACGACGTGCAGGACGTCGACCCGATCGGCCCGGAGGACTACCGCCAGATGGCGGCTGACTGCGTGGAAGCTCTCGTGTCGTTCCGGGCTGCTGTGGCGCGGCGGTAGCCCAGGCCCGATATGGCATGTTATCGAGAGGTCGCCCGGCCGCAGTGCCGCCACATGCAACGAGGCGCGGGCCGCCCCTCGCCAAAGGGATTGCTCTGCGGCCCGCGCCTCGCCCGGGTTGGAGTCAGGTCAAGGAGACCTCACGCATCCACCGTAGAGCGTGCGGCGGTCGCCGGCCCCGCCCGTGGCCAGGCTGGCGCGGATCTGAATCAACTCCCCGCCCGATAGCACCCAAGGGAACGTTATGCGCTACTCCACTCCATCGGTCTTGACGTTCACCCTTGACCGCAACCCAAGACTTGCTATCTTGGGTTCATGCCTACCTACCGCATGACCCTGACCATCTACACCGAGGCCGACACCGCAAGCGAGGCCAAGGCGGAGTTCCTCGCCGCGACTGAAGAGGCCGACGTCTCGTTCGGCATCGTCGACGCCGTGGAAGTTGAGGACGGCAAGTGAGCGACAAGCCCCGCCTTCTCCCGAACGGCTTCTGCTGGTGCGGCTGCGGCCGTGAGGTCGGGCTGGGCAAGTTCTTCGCCCAGGGCCACGACAAGGTGTCCGAGGCCGCACTGATGGCCGTCCGCTACGAGGCGTCCGTCGCCCGGTTCCTCGCCGAGCACGGATTCGGGCCGGACAACTCGGTGACCGAGGCCGCCGTCGCCGAGGGAGGCTGGGAGGTGTGCCCGCGCGGCTGCGGCTACGTCGGCGCCCCCGCCAGCGTCACCAACCACATCCGCAAGCACCACACGAACAAGGAGAGCTGACGATGGGATTCCCGAAGATCGTCCGCCAGACGCCGGTCAAGCACGGCGACGAGTGGGCGCTGATCGTCTCCATCATCCAGGTCGGATTCCGCGCCTACGAGACCGCCATCTTCGACGACACCCCCGAGAGGCGACTCGAAGGCTGGACGCTCGGCGACCGGATCATCGAGTCCAGCGTCGACAAGGCCAGCACCCGCGACGAGGCGATGGAGCACCACCGCGAAGCCCTGTACGCGGCCCGCACCGAAACGCCGCGCCACACGGCCAGCAGCAAGGCGGCCTGACGATGGCAGAGATCGAAGCCCAGACGATCCGCGTGCAGATCACGAGAGACAGCGAGACGTTCTTCACGGGTGACGTGCAGGTGTACCCGTGGCACATCGGCAACTACGGCGGCGACTGGACGATGTGGCTGTCGCACGTGGCCCCGGAATGGGTCGACCGGACTGCGGGCGGCATCCGCGAGGTGGCGTTCGCGGCGACCGCAACCGACCTCGGCGACGGGCGGCAGCTGGCCGATGTCCAGTTCACCCACACCACCGAGAAGTGAGGACTGATGGGCCAGCAGATCATCAAGCAGCCGGACGGGCGCCTCGCCGTGTTCTCCAGCATCGTCGACGCGTTCATCGTCGTCGACGCCACCCCGGAGGAGATCCTCGACTGGCGGGCGGAGGAAGCAGCGGCGAAGGAGCGCGAGCGCACGCAGCGGGAGTTGGACGCCGTACTCGCCGACGATCCGCGTCGGGTGTACTTCCAGTTCGCGCGCACATGGGAGGAGGCTGCACGCCTCGACCGCGAGCACGGCGGCGAATTCGAAGAGGCCGACAGCGCCGAGTGAGCGGTCCCCGCCTGCCGTTAACAGGCGGGGACCTCCCCGAACTGTAGCCGCACGACGAAGCCGCCCCCGCTCCCCTACCGCTGATGCGGCAAGGGGGGGCGGGGGCGGTGGCGTTCGGTCAGTCTTCGTCGTCGACGGGTGGCTGGGCGGGTGGTTCCCGGAACGGCCAGCGGGACAGCCAGAACGGGCGGTCGCCGTCCATGGGCCACGATGGGCCCGGCGCAGGATCAGACATGCAGGCTCCTTAGGAGGTGGGCTCGGCCGGCGGCGGATCTCCGGGGAGGTCGGCCGGCGCCGGGACCGGCTGCTCGTCGATACGGCCCATGCGCTCCAAGGAGCCAGCATCAGCGGCAGTGTCGTCGCGGCGCGGCTCCCGGGTGGTCGGCGGGTCAGCGGTGGGCGCCTCCCCGGCGACGCTCTGCACGGTGTCGGCCGCGGATACTGCTTGGGGCATCAAACCTCCTACGCGCGAGCACAGTACTGAGCACCAGCACCCCGGACTCCGGGTTCGAGGGGCTGGGCGTCGGATCCGCCGCGGCGGGTGTGCACGTGTAGTGGGTGGAGCCGTCCGAGTCGGGCGCGCACTCGTAGGTGACGCCCGCCCCGTCCGTGTACGTCCACCCGGACGGTGCCGGGCCGGTTGCGCCAGTGTCCCCGGTGTCGCCCTTCTCGCCGCGGTCGCCCTGAGGGCCTGCCGGTCCAGCCTCACCCTGGGGTCCGGCTGGGCCCGGACTGCCGGCCGCCCCGGTGGCTCCGACACCTGGTGCGCCGCTGGCTCCGGTGGCTCCGGTCTTGCCGGTGCTGCCAGGGGATCCAGTCGGTCCCGGTGGTCCGGGGGCGCCCTGGGGTCCGCGGGGTCCGGTGATGGACTGGCCCGCCTCGCCGCGGCTTCCTGGCGGTCCGGCAACCGGCTTATGACCGAGGGACTGTACCTGCCTCGCGAGCGCGTCGCGGGCCTCGTTAGAGACACGCAGGTCGTGAGAGAGGCCCTGTATCCAGATGGCGGTAGTAGCGAAGGAGCCGACCGCGACAGCCGCGACAGCCGCGTACCGCAGGTCGGCCCTGCGCCGTCTCTTCGCCGGTGAAACGTGTTCGCTCACGAACCCGCCCCCCGCGATGAGAGATACACCTGCAACAGCACGATCAACACCGGGACGATCAGCGCCGAGAAGACGAGCCGTTTGTCCGCGCGCCGCTGATCCTCCGCCTTGCGCCGTTCGACTTCTGCGTCCCGCTTCTCCTGCAGCCGTGCGGCCTCGATCGCCGCGACGCGCTCGATGACCGCGCGGTGCACCTCATCGGCGGCCCGCCGTTCCAGCTCGTACCGTTCGATGCTGACTTTCGCGTCGAGGCGTTTGGCGAGCTCACGGAAGTCCTCCTTGAGGTCCAGGCGCATGGCCTCAATGCGGTGGGCGAGCTCCGCGTTCGACGGATCGTCGGCCACGTAGTGCTCCTACGTTCAGGGAACGCTCTACTTCGCGGGCTGCGAGGCAGGCGCGGTCGGGCTCGCCGGCGACACCTGGCCGCGGGTGATGAACACGAGGACAGCCACGACGAGCGCGTTCAACGATCCGACGGTCTCCGGTGCCACGTTGAAGTGGAACGCGGCGAGCAGGGCGACGACGACGGTGACGAGGCCGGTGAACGCGGACGGTGCGATCGGCCGGGTCAGGGCTGCGGTGATGGCGGCGAACACGCCGGAGATGACGGCGACGATCGCGCCCGCCTGCTCGGTGGACAGGCCGACGTTGAAAGTGACCACCAGCGACAGGGCAGCAGAGACGATGCCCAGCACGACAGCCGGTTCTCTTCCGAAGATCTTCATGATGGTTCGTTCCTTCCGATCAGGCGACGACGGAGAATCCGTGCTTGGCGCCGAGCTTGGTGAGCGAGGTCATGCCGGGGATGCCGTCGGCTGCGCTGCCGCTGTAGCCGAGGTGCTGCTGCCACAACTGGTAGGCCCGGACCGTCTTCGTGCCGAACGAGCCGTCCACGTAGCCCGGTGACAGGTAGCCCTCCGCGTCGAGCGCCTTCTCGACGAGGAGGACTTCCGCCTTGTAGGTGGTGTGGCCCTGCGCGGCCTGCGGATCGTGCTTCGCCGCGTACACGACGTGCGCCAGCGACACCTTCGGCTTCGTCTGGACTGGCGGCTTCGGGGGGACCGTGACCTTGCCCGGCACCTTGGCGACGTCGATCGCTCCGGGGTCGCCGTGGTCGTTACCCGGAACGTCGGCGTGCGCGAAGTAGCCGCCGTCGCCCTGCCACACGGTCCGCGACCGCGAATGCGACCCTCCCGGGTAGGCGGGCGGCGCGCCGGCAGGCCAGACCCGGGGGACGCCCCACGAATCGGCGGCGGCGAGCAGTTTCTGGTATCCGGGCTTCTTCGCCGGGTCCCAGCCGGTCGTCCATGGATGGGCCGCGTAGCCGAGGACTTCCCACTGGATGCACACGCGGCCTTCCCGGTTCGTGCGCCGGGTGCCGTCGTTCTTCAGGGCGCGCGCGGACTGGTTGAGCGGTCCGAACTGGCCGATGCGGTCGGTCACCGGGCAGTAGATGAGCTGCGGCTCGGATGCGACGCGCACCAGGTAGGAGCCGACGGATTCCAGGTAGGAGCCTCCGGCCGGTGATTCGGTGGTGTGCTCGACGACGCGGGGCGGGTTCTCCGGGTGGTCCATGGCGCCGCCGATGGAGCCGTCGCCGATACGGATGGCGCCGGGGATCCACGTGGTCCCGGTGGCCGTGAGCGCCTGTACGTCCGCTGTGCCGGCACCCCCGGGGTCGGCGATGCGTCGCTCGAAGGTTTCGGTGTCGACGGGCTGGTAGCAGTCGAGGTCGCCGTCTTCCCGCAGGACGAAGAACGCGCCGGGCGTTCGCGGGTGCTCCTTGACGAAGCGCGGGACGTCTTCGATCGCGGCGAGTGCGCGGACGGTGTCGACGTGGTCCTGATCGACCTGGCCGCAGTAGGTGATGGTCTGGTCGGGGTGGAGTATCGCCGCGTGGTAGGTCGTCATGGCGTCACTGCCCTGTCGTGGTGGGGATGTTGTTGTCCTTGGCCCACCCGTTCATCAGAGCCACGACCTGAACCAGTCGAGGATCCGCAGAAGGAGTGGGCGCCGGAGGAGGGGACGGGACCGTGGCCCACACGGGGACGGTGACGTCGCCCTGCTGGGACAGCAGCCACTGCACGTCCGACTCCGTGAACCAGGCCGAGCCGCGTACACCCCACGAGTCGCCCCAGCTGTTGTCCATGCGGAACGCCTGCCGGGTGGTGTCGTAGGCGGACAGCACGTACTCGTGGCCGCCTGCGACCTGGCTGTTGCGGTCGACGTTGACGAAGCCGGTGGCCGGGTCGGTGTCGAACATGGACTCCAGCCAGACGGTGCCGACCATGACGGGCCCGGTCTGGAGTGCGGACTTGAGGGCGGCGAGGCTGAAGGCGTGGGTGTAGCCGGTGGCGAGCCCGAGCTTCTTCAGTGCCTTCGCGGCGCCGAGTCCGGAGGAGCCGGTGTCGTCGGGCGGGTAGGTGCCGGTGATGTTGTCGAGCTGGGTGGCGAGTTTGTAGACGTCGACGGCGAGGTCTTCGTCGACGGGCAGGGTGTCGCCGTTGATGGTGACCGAGGTGAGGCCGGTGCGGGCTGCGGAGTCGGTGCCGATGAGTCCGGTGGCGGCGTTGCCGGTGCAGCTTCCGAGCGACTGTTGGTCAAAAATCGGTGCGCGGCGGGTCCAGTCGACGCTCTTGATGGCCGTCTTCGGCAGGACACCGTGGGCGTAGTTGAGGCTGCGCGGGTCGTGCTCGACGTGACGGCCGAACCGGTAGCCACGGTTGTGCGTCTCGGGGAGGTGAGCGACGTTCAACTGCCCTCCAGGGCATGAAAAAAGCCCCGGTGAGGGCGGGGCGCGGGCGGTGTGCGGGGAAGGTCAGGAGGAGGGTTCGACGAGGAGGACACCGCCGAACGTGGAGGCTGTGCTGGAGGTGCCGGAGCTGATGTTCCACTGCGGCACGATGGTGATCGTTTCGCCGGGGGTCATGCCGGTCAGCATGTAGCGGCGGGACGCCACCACCCGCTTGGCCTGCGCTGACAGCCCGGTCTTGTTGAGGTCGACGAACGCGTAGCCCAGGGAGCCGATGGCCCGCCATGCCGCCCAGATCGTTGACGTGTCGGTGTTGGTGTTGGCGAGCGCCGCGCTGACCGTGACGATGGCCCGCCCCGACGGGGGCGCCACGAACTGGGGGCGTGGCCACGCTGACGAGCTGTAGTCGACGGTCGTTCCGGTGACGTTGTAGGGGGCGTCCGATACCTGCTCGGCCTGTACCGGGATCGGCTGCACCGGGATCCATGACCCGGAGTGGTAGACCTCCTGGCGCCCTTCGGAGATCAGCCACACGGTCATGCCCTCGGCCGGGGAGTCGATGGCGGCGCTGCGTGCGGCTGCGGACGCGAACCGCATGATGCTCCGCGGGATCACCCCGCTGCCGAGCGCCCCGACCGCGGAGGGAATGTCGGGGGCGTCCGTGAGGGACCACAGACTGATTCCCTGCCCCCAGGCGTCATTAGTGGGCATCGCGCCCCTTCCTGGTCAGGAAGCGCGGTGCAGGCGCATCCACGAATCGGTGAGAAGGTTGGTGGCTGTGGCGGCGGACGTGCCTTGCGCCCAGGCCATCGCTACCGTTCCGGCGGTTGCGCCGACGCGGATCGTGCCGGTGATCTGCACAGCGAACCCGGTAGCGCCGAGCCCGCCGTAGGTGCGGTTGGAAGTGATCCCGGTGGATTCGGTGCGGACCGTGTAACCCCATGTGGACGAGACGTCCTGCTGGGTTCCGCCGCCGCCCGTGCCACTCACGACCGCGGTGCCGTTCCCGATGCCGATCCACGTTCCGGACGTGCCTGACGGCACCGACCAGCCGAGGAGGATGTCGTTGACACCCGAGTAGAAAGCGACCGCGGTCAGGTCATAGACGGCGTCGGCGGTCACCGGCAGCACGATCTGCGGGTCCGCGGTGGGCGTGATTGTGTCGTGACGGCCCAGGTCCGCGTTACGGACCGCGGTACGGGCGGCCCCGATCGGGTCCGTGTTTGTCGCCAGCCGGCCGACTGCCGCCCAGTTACCCGAGCTCGACTGGGTGATTACCGCGACGTCACCGACAGTGGGCTGCAGGTAGGACTCCAGGCAGCGGACGGTGACACCGGCAGCTGTGATGGTGCCGTCTGTGGCGACGGCGGTGACGGTGGCCAGCCGCCAGTCCGAGCCGCGCACCGAAGGCGCCTGTTCCCCCGCGCGTTTGGCGCGCTGTGCCAGCGCCCATGCGAGATCGCGGGTGCTGGCGTGGGCGGACTTCTTCGTCACGCGTCCTCCTTCGCGGAGATCGTCGCGATGGGGAAGTCACCGCCGATATCCAGGGGCACGCTGAAGCTGGCGACCTGGTGGAGTTCCTTCGATTCGTCCTCGTGCTGCACCCGCAGCACATCCCCCGGCTCCAGTGCGGGGTTCGGCAGCGATGAGATGTCACCGGCGGCGTTCGGGGCTTTTGCCTGCGCCAGCTTCAGTGTGGCCGCCTGCTGGCATGCGGTCGTCGTCGTCAGGGTGGCCGAGCTGAAGAAGTCGGGCCGGCGGCCATACGGGCCGGACCAGTAGGTGGGGCTGTTCGGGTCGTTGTCGACGGCCAGGTATGAGACGGGCGGGGCGTTGTCTGTGGTGTTCTCGCCCGACGCCAGAATGCCGTTGAAGACGCCGTCCGATGCCATTGACCGGGTTGCGGAGATGTAGGCGCCGTCCTCGGTTGCGGCGATCGTCCACACCGGGGTTGCTGTGGCCAGGTCGGGCAGGGTCGCGATGACGAACACCCCGTCCGGGTTCGCATACACCTCGGCGCCGGCCGCCGCCGCGATCTCCTGGGCGCCGGCCCACGCGTCCGCGCCCACGTCGAAGGTGCGCCGACCGATGGCTTGGTCGGTGATGCTGCTGACGACTGCTGCGGTCGGGATGCTCCGCTGGATGATCGCGGTGACGGCGCTCACCACAGTCCCGGACGCGGTATAGGCGGCCGTGAACTTGTCGTCCGCGACGATCGCCGACAGATCCTTGCCCTGCAGCGTCACCGGGCCGGCCGATACATCGCCGCCGACCGAGTCCAGGCGGAACACGCCCAGCGGAACCAGCTCGACATCGTCCGGGCTTCCGTAGGTGACCCCGCGGGAGATCCGCAGTTGGGCGCCGTAGGTGGCGAGCTGATTCGATGCGGTGCGCGGGATCAGAGATGGGTCGGCGATCGTGACGGTGCAGGTCCGACGGATCGCCTGCGAACGGTCCACCGTCACGCTGCCGCCGGTCACCGCCAGGTCGACGGTCGTACCGGTGGTGAGTAGCAGCGTCGCCTGGACGACCGGGGTGTGGGATTCGGCGAGACGCGGCAGGAACCGGCTGGAGACGGAGTACAAGCTCACCTCCGCCGGTCGAGCAGCAGATCCTCGCAGGTCGCATAGGCGGCGAGTACGTCGGCGCAGGTGGCGAACTCGGTGACGACGTCCTGCCAGGTGCGGCCGGCAGGCCCGTTGATACCGGCAGTGACCGGCATGTCGGCCTCGATGAGCGGCAGCGTCCACGCCCGCCACACGTCCTGCGCCAGGCCGCCGGTGCGCGCCTCGGTGACCTCGCCGACGTTGACGTACATGTCGGTGACGCCCATGCCGGGCACCGCCTGCCACAGCAGGACCCCGCCGGAATCCAGCAGAAGATGCAGCCCCACTCGTTCGTCGTTGCTGCGTGTCCACACCGCCAGATCACCTTCGAGACCCTGCCGGGTCCCGGACAGGACGACCTTGTTGCGGCGGCCGCGAACCACATAGGCGGCCTGGTCGACGGGCCGCTGCCAGTCCGGGGCCCGCTGCACCATCACCTGCATGTTGCGCTGCGGATTCGACGGATCCTTCAGCCAGGCCATATTGACGGAAGACAGGGTGAGTTCGACGGTGCTGGAGCTGCGGCTGGACGCGATACTCCCCGCCGTGTTGTAGATGTCGATCTGGTAGCGGACCGGCACCCTCATCGGCGCCTCATGGTCCTCGATGACCAGCAGGTCAGAGGTGATGGCCTGCTGATCGATGAGTCCTGCCGGCCCGCGGACCAGTGTGCGTGTCCCGTCCGATGCAACCCGGGACACCGACAGCAGAAAGTCCAGGGGCAGCTCGCGCAGTGTCAGCTGCACGTATCCGTCGTCGTTGAGGACTTCGACCGCAGTCTGCGGCAGTACCTGCCACAACACGATCTGATCGAGATGCAACACCGACGACGACGCGGACGCTGTCACCACCGCCTCGGCGGCGGCCTGTGTCGCCCCCGCGGGGGCGACACCGTCGGACGGCAGCACATACCAGGACGTGCCCGGGAGGCTGTAGAGGACGCCGACGCTCGCCCCGAGGTCGGTGTTCGATGCGTCGTACCAACGGATGCGGACCAGAACGCTCGCCCACGTGCCGACCGAAGGGTGCGCGAGGAACTGGACCCGATGGTTCTGGCCCGCCACGATCCCGGACACGCGCGTCGACCGGATCGTGGAGGCGGTGGCTGTCGACGACGACACGGCGAGCGCATACGAGCCGTCGAAGAAGCTGCTCCCCCACGGGGTGGTGCGGGCCAGAGTGGCGACACCGCTCACGGTCGCCCACCCTGCGATGCCCTGCTCGATGCTGGAGTCCGCGTAGGGCAGCAGGCTGCCCGCCTGCAAGGACGGGGCCACCGTGACGGCGACGGTCTCCAGGCGCAGCACCTGCCCAGCAGCGGCAGAGTCCAGGCCCGCAGCCACCGAGCAGGTCGCCGCGTTGGCAGGCGCGACCATGGAGGCGCGCTGCCGGTACATGCCCGTCCCTGGCGCCGCCAGCGCGGACCGCTGGGAGGCAACCTGGTTGTTGTTGGAGTCGTAGAACCGCAGCTCGATCCAGGCCTGCGCAGCCATCGTCGGCGGCTGCAGGTAGGCGTAGGCCAGGTACTCGGTGCCCGGCGTGACTGTCGGCCGGTCCGTCGCCAGGATGGAGGCATTGCCGGCGGCGACCGCGGTCATCGCCAGGGTGTGGCCGCCTGCCAGGTAGTTGTCGACGGCCCACGAGACGACAGGTACCTGCCGGGAGATCGTCGCGTTGACGACCGGTGCCCACGCGGACACGTCGACTTCGCTGCTCTCGGTGTTGAACGGCAGCAGGTTGCCGAGCGTTGTTTTCGGCAGGCCGAGGTAGACGTTCTCCCAGTAGTGGGAGACTGCCGCTCCGGTCTCGGTCGATGACAGCAGTACCCGCGCGTACACGGCCAGGCCCGGTGCCTGCCCGGCAACGCTCACACGATGCCAGCCGGACGAAGACCCTGCCGTGGTGACAGCCCACGTGATGCTGATCTCGGTTGCCGCGTAGTTCAGCCACTGGATGCCGATCCGCTCCGGCACCACCCCGGCGGTGTCTGCGAACGCCTCGTAGACTGCGCCGGGTGTGATCCGGTACATGGAGACGGTGCGGGCCTGCATCTCCCCTGCTGCCACGCTCTTGACGGCCAGGCAGCCGTCGCCGTTCCGGCCGCCCACCCCTTGCACGATCGTGCAGTTCAGTTTGCTCGTCCAGCCCGACGTGTTCGGGTCGACCATCTCCGTGGTCGGGCTGAGGAGGTTCCCGGGGATCGCCAAGGTGGCCTCCTCAGCTCGCGTTGAGTACCTGGATCAGTTCGCCCTGCGCGTTGTGGACTTCGGCGCGGGCAATGGAGGCGATACCTTCGTTACCCACCCACACATTCAGTGACAGATCGCCGAGTGCTGCCCCGTCCGTGCCGCGGGTGGCAGCGCCGTGGATGGCGCTCCACTGGGACGGAGTCAGTACCGCCTCCGGCTGCGACAGCCCATTGAAACCGAACCCTCCCGACGGCAGCAGGCCGCCCTGGTCGTACTTGCCGGGCTGGAAGCCGTACCAGGCCGGGAACAGCGAGTCTTTGTAGCCGCGCGCCCGGGAGCCCACGAGCACGCCCGCGCCCCCTCGGGACTCGACGTTCGTCTTCCCGAGCGTTCCTGCTGTGTGGCCCACGCCGGCGTTCGTGACGCCGATACGGAACGCCGAGTTGCCGTGATATACCCAGCCGGGCGGGGCTGTCTTCCCGGAGAACGCACCGGTGGCCCACCGGCGGTGCGGCTTCTCCCCGCGGATGACGGACTCGATCGCGGACATGAAACCGGAGCAGTCCCACGATGGATTGCCGTTGCCGCCCCACTGGTAGGGCTTCCCAGCCTGCGTGCGGGCCCACTTCAGACCAGCCTGGATCCGTGGACCGCCAATCCCGCCGGCACCCTTCTTGTCGGCCTTCTTGGAGTACCCGAACAGCGCGTCGATGATCTTGTTGGGGATGTTGCGGATCAGTTTCCCGAAGCCGGTGTCCATGCCCGGGAAGTTCCTCAGCAGCGGGTTGACGACGCTCTTCACGCCTGCCCGCGCCGACGCTTCCAGGGTGTCCGACAGCCAGGACGCGCCCTTCTTGACCGCGTTCCAGATGTCCGATCCGGCACCGGAGACCGCGCTGGCCGCCTTGCCGATCCAGCCGAAGATCCCTCCGCCCGCGAACCGCTGCACCGGGTAGATGCCGCCGTTCGCGTACTTCAGGGACCGGTCGGTTGCCATCGGTGCGCTGCCGCCCAGGAGCGGCGCCAAGGCGGCCTTTACGCCCTGAGCGCCATGGGACTTGGCGATCGAGTTCATCGCCCCGACGAAGCCGCCGCCGACCGCCCGGGTGAATTCCGGGCGCATGATGGCCTCGCCGCCTGACAGCGACAGCGCGCCCCCGGTCGGGGACAGGAAGTGGTGGACGTCCCGGCCCGGCGTGTAGCCCGGCATGATGCCGCCAGCTGCGAACTTGAACTTCGGCAGCGCCGGAGCACCGAACGCCCTCGCAACTTTGTTCCAGACGCCGACGATGCCGTTGTTGTAGACAGTGTCGACGATGAACTTCACTGGCGCCTTTGCGACGCCCTTGAGCTTGTCCCACTGGCTCTTGATCGCGGAAACGGCGTCCGAGAACAGGCCTCCAAGGCCCTTGAGGATCCGGCCCCAGCTGTCGAAGACCGGTTTGACACCCTTGTCGTAGGCATACCGTCCGGCACTAACGATGCTGTTCCACGACGGCTTGATGGCCTTGTCGTACAGCCACCGCGCCCATCCGCCCAAGGTCCTGAAGCCGCTGATGATCGCATCGAACTGTGGCTTGATGGCGTTCCGCCACAGCCACACCGCGAGGTCGCCGATCCAGCCGAACACCGGCCTCAACGCCTTCGACCAGAGCACCATCGCCGCGTTCCCCAACTGCTTGAACACGGCGATGATCGGAAGGAAGACGGTGATCACGATCAGGGTGAGCAGGATCCGGGCGGCGATCGAGATGGCATCCCACGCCGGTTTGATGGCGTTCGTCCACAGCCAGAGCGCGATCCGGCCGAGCTGCTGCATGCCCTGCCAGATGTAGGCGAACACCGGCTGCAGAGCATTCGTCCACAGCCACAGTGCACCGACCCTGATGGCGTTCCACACGGCCTGCACCGCATCCCGGAACCACGAGAAACGGCGATACAGGTACACGACCGCAGCGACCACGGCGACGATCGCCAGGATGATCCAGCCCCACGGACCGGCCGTCGCGATCAGGTTGAACGCCTCCACGGCGCCGTTGGCGATCCACTGGGCGGCTGCCCACAACTTCGTCGCCACGAACAGCCCGTACATGCCGATCACCAGCTCTGGCAGGAACGTCGCCACGTTCCCGAGGACCGCCGCCGTGCCGCCGACCAGACGCAGCAGCGGACCCGACACCGGGCTGATCGCCTTGCCGATGTCGAAGGCCGCGGTGACGATCTGCCCCAGCACGTGTGCGACGAGCGGCCCCTTGTCCGCGGAGTACGACAGGAAGCTCTCGAACGCCGGAGACCCCTTCAAGCCCGTACCCCACGTCGCGAACCGGCCCGTGATCCGCTGCATCGTGCTGGAGATCGAGTCCATGTGCGGCAGGAACGCGTCAATGACGCCCGCCATCCCCTTGAACACATTTCCGAAAGAAACACCCAAGCCGACCACGGCCGGCTCCACGTTCCCCTGCAGATCCGTCTTGAAGCCCTGCCAGAACGGCGTCTTCAGCTGCGCCGACGCCTTGTCCTGCAACGTGCCGATCGCCGCTGCCGCGCCGAGCACGAACGGCGTCAACGTGGGCAGCACGTTCCGCAACGCCACTAGCGCCCGCGTGAACAACGGCATCACCTGCGGCTGCAACGACCGCGACCACGCCGAAAACGCCGACCGCAACCCCACGAACGCGTTCAACGTCCCCCGTGCCGCCGGCGTCAGCTTCGCCAACTCGGCCTGGTACTTGGCCTGCGCCACGGCAGCCTGATCGACGCCCCCGGCCGCCGACTGCGACGCGGAGGCAATCTGCCGCTGGGCCGACGCCACCGCATCAGCCGCATTCTGCTGAGCGACCCCGACGTTCGCTTCGGCGTCCGCGACCTTCTGCTGGGCGTCAGCAATCTGCCGGGCGTTGTCCGTGGCCACCTTCGTCTGGTTGGCCTGCGCATCCGCCAGTGCCTGCGCCTTGTCGGCGGTGTTCTGCTGCGCCTGCGTCAGCTGGTCCTGGGCGTTCTTGTACGTCTGCGAGCCCTTGACGCCCGCCTTGTTCGCCGCCGCCGTATCGGCCTTGGCGCGCTTCGTGGCGAGCTGCTGCTCCTTCAGGTTCTGCTGAGCCTCGTCGAACTGCAGCTGAGCCTGAGCGCGCTGCAAGGCGGTCGCCTTCGACCCGGCGGCGTTGACCGCATTGAGGTTCTGCCGGGCCTCCGTCACCCGCAACTCGGCGTCCCGCAGGCTCAGCTGCTGGTCGACGAGCTGGTTGTTCATGTCCTGCAGCTGCCGCTCCGCCTCCTTGCGGGCGGCCGTCAGATCCAGCTGTGCCTGCTTCTCGTCCTTCTGCGCCTGCGTCAACGCCTTCTCGGCGTCCGTGACCTGCCGGTCCGCCTGCTGCATGCGCTCCGCAGCCTGCGCGACCGCATCCGCCACACCCTGCTTGGCCTGCTTCACCTGCTGCTGGGCCTGCGCGATCTGCCGGGCACCATTCCGCTCGGCCGTCGCCAGAGCCTGCTGGGCGCCCGCCATCTGCAGCGCCTTCGACGACCCCTGCGACGACGCCTGCGCACCCTTGTAGGTGGCATTCGTTGCCGCATCCTGAGCGGCCTTCTGCGCCTGCAGCACCGTGCCGATCTGCTTGAACGCCGGAACCGCCACCAGCGCCACCGAGCCGATACCAGCCGCGGCAGCAGCACCCGCCGCCGCGATCGAGCCGAGCCCGGCCGCTACGATCGGCAGCACCGGCAGGATCGCCGGACCGAACGCGATCGCCGCAGTCGTCAACGTGGCGAAACCCGCGGTCGCGGACCGGGTATCGACGTCGACGTTCTTGCCGTCAACTGCGTCCACCTCAGCGCGTAGCGCCGCCAGCTGTGCTAGGGCCGCCGCCGTGTCAGCGCGCACCTGCACGTTCGGGTGCTCGGCACCCAGACGGCGCAGACGCGCCTCAACATCGGCGATCTCCGCCAGCGCGGTCGCCGCATCCACATCAATGCCGATGCGCTTACCCGACAGGGTCTCCAGACGGGCCCGCAACCGGGCCATATCCGCATCGAACCCCGTCGTCGACAACGACACGTCTGCCCGCGGCAAAGACCGGAACGCCGCCTCCAATCGCGCCTTCAGCGACCGGGAAAACGCACCCGCCGTCTCGTCACCCTGCCGGGCCGCCGCCGGACGTGCCGCACGGGCACCACTGTTGATGCCATCTCGGATCGCCGGCGTGAGCTGGGCGACGATCTGCCGACCGATGATCCGGCCGACCTCGTCGCCGATCTGCGACGCCGGCGGCACCAGCGCCGCCCGCAAACGCCCCTCGATGCCAGATGCGTTCGGCAGAACATCAACTTCGACCGAGCCGACGGAAATAGCAGGCACCGGGAGCCTCCTCCCAGCGCCTGGTGTGGCGCCTACCGTGTGAGCTGGAACAGGAACTCGGCAGTCGCCAAAGACAGTTGCGGCTTCGGCCTAACCGGCTTCGACCCCGGGCGCGGAGTCGGCTTCGGCGGATCGGGCCGCTTCGACTTCTTGTCGGTGTTCGCGCAGATCAGCACGTATTCGACGCGGCGCGTCGCATCCAGGTTCGCGGCCAAGAGCTGCTCAAGCTGCGACCAGCGGCCCTTCTCCGGTTCGCCCTTGCCTGCCTGCTCGGCCAGCTCCTCGTCAGAGAGTCCGTTGCGGAGCGCTGTCCAGGTCGCCGACTCCGGCGGCAGATGCTGGATGAGCACTCGTAGTTTCCGCCACGTCATCCGGCCCCGGTGCACATCGAGCAGGTCAACGCCGTTGTAGTAGCGGAGCAGGTCGGCTTCTACCGCCTCGGCGTGCGCCTGGACGACGGAGCGGGTCCACGCGAGTTTCCCAGGCTCTCACCAGCCAGCCGGGAGGCCCGCTCCGTGAAGTCGATCCACTCCTCCATCGTCGGGTCGACGTCGAGGAACACCTCGTAGTCGTCCGGGTGGAAGACCTTCTCGGCGAACGCGTCGATCTGCCCGGCGTTCAGCAGGCGCTGCCACGATGTCCGCCAGGCCGTCGGTGGGACGATCTGCACGTTCTCTCCGCACAGCTCGACGGTGATGTAGTGGCCGTCCGCCTCCACCTCCTGCGCCTCCGCAGCCGTGACCTCCGGCTCATCGGGGGCCTCGGCGGTGCGTCGGGCGGGCCGGGATGCGGATCGGGCGGCGGTACGGGGCTTCCTGCTGCTTGCGGTCGTGCGTGGTTCTGTGGCCACGGCGCGGGCCTCCTTCTGTGTTGCGGCGCGGGCACGGTTAGAGGTGGACGGGCCGGGCCCGCGCCAGGGTGGCGGCCCGTCCACCCGTCTCAGGACCCGCTGTAGGCGGGGGTCACCGGGAGCTTGTCCGTGTGGTACACGGTGTTCCCGGCGTCGTCGGGGTACGCGGTCACGGTGATCTCGTAGCCGGACATCTCGTCCTGCTTGAACGTGACGTCGCTGCGGTCCGAGATCTCGCCCTGCGGCACGTAGAAGCCGCGGGCGGTGTCGCCGTCGAACACGGCGAACCACCAGGCGCGACGGTCCGGGGTCGGCGTCGCGGTCTCCGCGAACGAGGTGAGCCCCGAGGTGCCGTCCGGCGTGAGGTCGGCCGCCGGAATCCGGTACATGATCGACTGGACGGGTACGCGGGCCGTCTCCCACAGCGTCAGCCCGAACGTCCGGATACTCTTGGTGATCGTCGTGCGGATCGGGCTGGTGAGGCCCCACGGTGTGAACTCCTGCGAGTCCTCGTCGAAACCGTAGGTGAGGCCGTCGTCCGAGATGCAGCCCAGCGGCTCCCACGGCGACGCAGGCTGCACCAGCGGCGACGACGGCGCGCTGGTGCCGACATTCGCCACCCAGCCGCCACCCGTCGTACCGATGATCGTCAGATCCGCCGCGCGAGTGATGTTGACCATGAAGGGTCTCCAAACATGCGTGAACCCCGCACGGCGGCGGGGTCAGAGGGGGAACAGGTCCGGCGCGGGCCCGTAAGCGGTCAGGAGACCGGGTGACAGAAGGCTTCGTAGGTGGCGCCCACTCGGCGTAGGGCGGTGTTCTCGTAGTCCCGTGGGCCGGGCAGCGTCAGTGCGGCCACTCGCCCGAACACGGCCGTCACTCCGAAGGAGCCGGGGATTTCGCCCGTCAGCCAGGCATGCACCGCCCGGCCTAGAGAGATCGCAGCGGCCCGGCTTTCCCCGAACACGTCCATGTCGAAGATGAATCGAGCGAGGCGAAACCCGTCGTCGCTACCGGCTGGGATCTGCTGGAACCGGATCGTCGGCAGCTCGTTGAGGAGGTTGTTGTCAAGCTCGTCCCGTACCACGGCGTCCGGGAACCGGGCTGTGGCGCGGGTGATGAGTTCCAGCTCGATGTCGACGAGCGCGGTCACTGATTCCGCCCTCCCAACTGGGCGGCCCTCAGCAGTACATGGTGGGCCGGGACGCGTTCGGTGCCGTACTCCACCCAACGGGCATAGTAGGCGCTGTTCCGAACGTAACCGACAGCGCGGTCCCTGCGTCGGCCGCCGCGGACCGTGCTGTCCGTGGACCACGACGCCTTGTAGTGGCCGGGATCCGGACTGGACTCGTCAACCGGCGAGAGTGCGACCGCGACACCCTTGATGACCTCGGCGCGGCGCAGCATCTCCGCCTGTATACCCGGCATTCGCAGCATCTCGCCAACCCCTTTACGGGACATCTTGAACCGTGCCGCCATAGCCCCTCCAGCAATCTCGAACGTCAGGGGGCAGACGTGGACAACCGCGAGGTGAAGGGCGCGCTCGGCACGATCGCCTTCGACGGAAAGTGGATCACCATCACGAAGAAGGGCCTCGGCTTCCGGCCCGCGCCGGTACGCATCCGCGCTGCCGACGTCATCTCGACGCGACTCAAGCGCGGCAACCGCTTCAACAACGGCTACGTCCAGTTCCTGCTCTCCGGTAGCAGTGCAGCCGGCGAACACCAGGGCCTCAACGTGGTCCACCGCCCCTCATACGAGGATCCCCACAGCCTGTCGTTCCGCTACAAGGCCAACGACGCCATGGAGAAGCTGGTCGCCGCCGTCGAGCAGGCACGCGGCTAGCCCGTCACCCGGTCCGCGGCGAACTGAATCGGGCCGCGGGTCCCAGTGAACGGGGAACGCCCCCAGTCGCCGGGCTCGCCTGTGATGTCGCACTTCACGCCGCGCACCATCACCTGATCGGTGGTGCGCAGTGGAAGACTCGATGCCGCCGACTGGTCCGCGGGGACGTACACGGTCCAGCCGACGATGACCGTGTCACGACCCTGCTGCTCCGGACCACCAACCTGAGGCGTCTCAGCCCGCGGCGTGACCACACAGCCCTTCAAGTCGAACGACTCGTCCGGGCCCGGCAGTGGATGCCCACGGGCGTCACGCCCCGGGGATGTACCGGTCCGCACGATGCGCACCGTCTCTCCGAATGGGTACGGGCCCGCCATCAGAGATAGCCCCAGCCCGGCTCGTACTCCTCCGGGAAGCCGAGGACACTCTCGACCGGCCACGTCGGCGTCGGGTCCGCAGTTGCCGGCGTGGGATCGACCGTGAACGCTCCACCGCGCCCGGCCAGCGACTTCAGGGCCGACTTGTCGCTCTTCGTCAGGTACAGGCCGCCCGAACCGGACGGACGCTGCACCGACATGGGGCCGATCGTCTCGTAGGACACCTGCTGCGGGTTCACGTAGGCGCGGCCCGCCACCGACAGCACCACCGCTTCCGCGCCCTCAGGCAGCGGCTTGACGATGGTCTGGCACAGCGAGACAGCCGTACTGATCAGCAGGTCTGCACGGTCACCGTCGATCTCGTCCAGCCCCAGGAAGAGGCCGAGCTGCTCAACGGTCGGCGGGATGAACGCCACTGCCCGGCCTCCTATCCGGTCAGACCCTCCACAGCCTGGCACCAGGCAGCCAGATCCGCGGCAGGGTCGAGCTCGGCGCTGCGCGCCTTGGCCCGCTTCGACGCCAGCCGGTACTCAGCTGCTGCGGCGAGCTTCCGCAGGACCGCCTCGTAGCCGGCAACGTCCTCCCGGTCCACGAAGATCCCTGCCTCGCCGAGGCTCTCGCACAGCCCCTGTGTGGGGTGGGCGACCACGGGAATCCCGGACGCAAGCGCCTCACAGCCGGCGCGCCCCCACGACTCGTAGGACGACGGCATCAGCAGGACCCGGGTCCGGGCGTACACCTTGGCCCGCATGTCGGCACCGTCGACGTGGTCGACGATTTCGACGTTGGGCAGGTCCGGGAGGATCTGTTCCCCGTAGGCGCCCTTCACAGCAAGGAACTGCTGGTCCGGCATGCGCTCGGCGAGGGCCTTGAGAACCCTGCCGCCCTTCTCTGGGTTGCAGTTGATGAGCGTGACGGCCTTGCCGGGCTTCGTCGCGTACTCGTCGGCGAACACCGGCGGGCGCACGACCAGACTGGCCGCAGGCCGGATGGACTTCGGGTACTCGGCGAAGAACAGCTCCGCCTCCCGGGCCATCCACTGGCTGTTATAGACCGCCAACGACGTGCCGCCCGCAGCCATGTCGCGGAACGTCGGCCGGTGCGTGTTGTGACACACCACTACCAGCCGCTTGCCGTAGCCGCGGGCCAGCGACGCCGTCGACGGCACCGTCTCCAGATGGGCCAGCAGCACATCCGCCTGCCGCACCGCCGTGGGCCAGTCCAGTCGGGACTCCAGCGGCACCACCCGGACGCCGCGATAGTCGTATTCCTTACCGGCCTTGCCGTACCGCGACAGCCACACGGACACGTCGTGCCCACGCTCCACCAGGGGCCGCAGCATGCTCACGACCATGTGCTCTGCCCCGGCGTTGTGCTCCGGAGGCATGGCGTGCACGCGGGCCACGATCTTCAGGGGCTTGGCTGCCCCGCCCGGCGCGGAAGCCGGGACAGCCCTGCCCATCAGGAACCGCTCGGGGTGCCGGTGAACTTCACGAACGCCTGGGCGTCGCCCTGCACGTAGCCGTAGAAGGCCTCCGCGAGGAGCAGTACCAGGTTCTCCTGGAACGCCGAGTGGACGCCGCCGTCCTCGTCGACGTAAGTGGCCTCCTTGGAGATGCGCACGGTGATGTCCATGCCGACGCCATACGCGGCCTGCGACCAGTCGCCGCCGATCGCACGCAGGCCGGTGTCCGTCGACGCGGACTGGCGGCGCTGCTTGCCCGACACCGACCGCGAGTAGGCGAGCGGCTCACCCACCAGAGTTCCCGCGGCGGCCATGTTCGTGCCCGGCGTGGTCGTGTCGACCAGGATCGGTCGGCCCGTCGTGTCCGTGGCCAGCAGCAGTGTCGGCTTCAGGCGGTGGTCGGCGACGGTCCCGGTGTAGTCCCAGTCGTCGTCGATGACCTCCGACATGCCGGTGACGATGTCCGCCCACACGCCGCCGTGGGCCTGCGTGGCGGTACCCAGGGCGACCGAGTGGGTGGTCATGGCCAGGTAGTCGTCGAACGGGCCGGTGGCGCCCTTCATCGTCTTGCCGTGGATCGCGGCGTGGTCGAAGGCCCGCGCGAACGCTGTCGGCAGGTCGTTCTGGAGCTGCGTCCACAGTCCGCCCGCGTTGGTCATGACGACCTCTTCGGCGACCGGGATGAGGACGGCGAGCTTCTTCGCCGTCATCTGCTTGACGTCGACGCCGCCCGTCGACAGGGGCTTCTTGGCGGCCTGCCCGACCCAGTCCGCGGTCGGGACGTCCATCGGGATCGGAATGCTCGTCGTCGCGTCGATGCTCAGCGGGGCCCGGCGCGCGAGCGCCATCACCGCCGACGCCTCCACGGACTTCTCGAAGATCGGCCCCGTGATCTCGCGGGGCAGCAGAGACGCACTGACGTCACTGAGCTTGAGGGGGGCGGTAGCCACCATGGTTGTCTCCTTCTCGCAGCTACTGCTTGAGCTGCGGCTTCAGCCACCCGGCGAACACGTCGGCCGGGTCCTTGGCCCGTTGGTTGTTGGCTCCGGACGCCTGAGTGCGATCCGGTGCGGGACGCCGCGGGCCCTCCGGGGGCTGGGGCTTCGCCCAGTGCGGCTTGCGCTCCAAGAGCGCATCGAGGTCCGCCTTGATGGCCGCCTCGTCGATCTCACCGTCAGAGTCGATGTACGAGCCGAGATCGAGCGCACCGACCGCGTCCTCCGGGTCCGCGAACCCGCCCGCGGCCAGCGCCTGCACCTGCGTGCGCACCAGACGCTGACGCGTCTGCGTGATCTGCTCGGTAGCCCGGGTGAGCTGGTCGTTGAGCCGCTCGGACTCCGTTTTCTGCGAGTCCTTGATTCGCTGGAGCTCTGCGGCTGCCGGCTCCAGTTCCTTCAGGCGTTTCCGGAGGTTCGCGGCCTCGCTGTTCTTCTTGCGCAGTTCGGCCTCGAACTTCTTCCGGTCGAACGGCTCCTCCTGCTTGACGTCGGCCGCCTCCTGGGCGCCCTCGGCTTCGCTGGTGCCGCCTTCCGCAGCCTCGCTGGTCGTCTCCTCGACGGCCTGCTCGGCGTCCGTGCCGGCCTGCTGGTCGGTGCTGGTCTCGTTGTCTTCAGGCATGACGAAACGGCCCTCCAGGGGCTCGAAAACAGGAATCGGCCGCCACCAGGGCAGCCAGTCGGAAAGGTCAGAGGGCAGCCGGAAGGTGCCCGTGTTCGGCGAGCGCCCGCCTGAACAGCCGGAGCTGGTCGCCCGAGTGGCCAGCGGCGTACTCGCGATAGAGCCGGTCCCACTCGCGTGCATGCGCGGACAGTTCGAACCGCTGCCCTTTGAACACCGGAATGGCCATGCAGTGACAGCCGTCGTGAGCCCGGAAGTCCACCGTGTCTTGCTTGTACACAGCCCCGCGGGCTGCGAGAAGCTTGCAGAACGCGCAAGCTCCCAACGCCGCCGAGCGGGCCCAGGCAACCGCCTGACGGTCGGCTCGCACAGCGCCCTGAACGGTGCCGCGGCCCGTATCCGTGACCAGTTTCTGGGCTACCGCCTCAGCCTTCTTCTCGGCTTGGCCAAGCCGAGTGTCCAACGGCTCGCGCTGAGCGTCCGTGGTCTTGGGATCCTCAGGGTCACGCGGCCACAGATCCTTCGTCGCCCACCGCAGCGAAGCGTCCGTCTGGTCCTGCGAAGGCGGATCGGCAACCGCGGCGGCGAACACGCCCGCCGCGCCCGCCGTATCCCGCTGCGTGTCGTAGAAGTCCGCAGCCAGCGACGATGACACCTGTGCGTACTGGGCTATCACCGCGTTCATCGCGGCGAGCCAGTCCGGCACAGAAGCCTGCAGCCGAGACGGAATGATCAGCCTGCGAAGGCCGCGGACGTCTCGCACCAGCAGCCTTGTCAGCCCGAGCTGAGCGGCCCGGTAGCGTTCGGCATCACGGCCCCCGTCAGAGACTGTTGCCGCCACCGGAGACCTCCGATGCCGACGGAAGCTGCGACGGCTGCTGGTCGTTCAGAGCGGCGAGACGCTCCATCAGGCCGCCACCCGTGGCCGCCGCACTCGACCGACGACGGTCCGCGGCAACCCGCTGCCGCTGCCCCTCCGTCAGACCGGCCATCTCCAGCGTGACGTCCGAGTCGGCAGGCAGTACTCCGGCCTGCACCAGCTTGACCGTGGCGTCCACCTGCGCCGCCACCGTCGGCGTCGCAGGGTTCCGCCACACCGTCTCAATGCGGCGCGCCTTGTCCGGCGGCTCACCGTCTCGCACCCACAACGCCAGCCGCATCGCCTGCTGCCAGGCCGCACCGAACCGGCGGATCCGGCGCTCGCTGCGCTTGACCAACTTCGACTCGGTCGACCGGATTGCGTCAGCCGAAGCAGGGTTGTCGGTGGTGTAGCCGAGCATGTGCGGAGGCAGACCGAACTGGCTCGACATGATGCGGGCATACAGGTCGATGATCTTCGTCATGCCGGTCGGGTCATGGGCAGCGAACTGGCCCACCGCCGGCACGTTGCCGTCCTCATCCCGCTCCAGCGCCAGCACACGCCCGATGTACGTCTCCCAAGCACTCTTGGCATTGCCCTCAGCATCCTGGAACGCCGACTCCGCTGCACCGAGAATGTAGCGCTGCGGAGCCCCGAAGAACTCGCTGGCCACCTCCATGCCCATCAGGCGCCGACACGCAGCATCCGTGATCGACATGACCTCCGGGGTGATCTCCGAACGGCCGATACGGTCCGCGGTGCGCTGCCGGTTCGCCATCCGCACCACCGGCACAACACCCAGGTTGTGCATGTCCCGATCGACAACCTCCCAGCCACCCGACTGCGACGGCAACGCCGTCACCGTCTGATCCGGCAGATACAGCACGAGCATGCGCTCTTCCGGCCCGGATTCGAGGAAGCTGTCAGCCAAGCACTCCCGCAGGGCCGCCGTCGCCATCCGCAGACGCGCATCCCACATCAGCGTCATGTCCAGGGGCGACTCAACCGAGATCAGCGGCGGCGTATCGGTGTCGTCGGAGGAGCCGACCGCCAGGTACTCGCGGCCGTAGACGAGAGCGTCCAAGTGCGCCAGCGACGACTCGTCGAACAAGTCATTGGCGTCCGCGATCTCATCCAGCTCCGCAGAATCCGAGCCGTCCTTCCAGCGGAACGCCTCCAAGTCCAGGCGCTCCTCCAGCGACTCCACACCCACCCGCGGCCAGCCGATCACCGTGTGCAGGCCTTTGAGCTGCGGAGGAATGCTAATGCCGAGATCCCGCACCAGCTGCTCGCCATTGAAGTAGGCGTCCCTCAGCGACAGCGCCAAGCGATCCCGCAGCATGTCCGCCCGCAGCACGCTGATCAGCGCCAGCTCATCGTCCGACAGCGTCAACAACGGCAGTTCAGGAATCGAGACGGTCACCGCAACACCACCACCCGTCCCTTGCCGCGCGACTTCGGCCGCTTCCCGTACTGCTTGCTGTTGAGGAGCTTCCGGCGAAGCATCCGGGCACCGACCATGCACACCGCAAGGTCGATCTTCCGTGCGGATTCACGGTGCTCCTTACCGATCGTGACGCCCCACGCATTCGTGCGCCGCCGGGCATTCGCCACATGCGTGCGCATCACCTTGTGGCCGTCGTGCGTCAAGCGCCGTTCCAGGATGTCCTCCCCGGTCCGCTTAACAGCGTCCGTGAACTCCTCCTGGTGGCGCGGAGCGCCCATGTCCCAGCGCACGGCGTGCTGCTTCGGGCCGGCCGTCACTGCATGCAGGATCAGCTTCGATCCATGCTCCTGGCCCCATTTGTCGAGGTACGAGTACCAGTAGCGCTCGCCGTCCTCGTCCTGGCCCGAACCCGGGTCGCAGAAGAACGCCAGCACCTTGTATGTGTTGAAGGCCCGCTCAACGACACCGTCGACCTCATCGCGCGGCACCGACCACGGAACGTCGAGGTTCCAGTTCGCCGGCCTCTGCCACACGCCCAGGGTGAAGACGTGTCCGTCCGACATCCGGCAGCCAGCCAGCGCTGTGGCGTCATCGGACTTGGAGCCGTCGAAGAACATGACGATCTCTTCGCCATCAAGAACATCCAGCGTGTCAGCCTTGCAGGCGTCCCATTCGTAGGGCGCCATCCAGGCATCCTCTGCCGCAACGATCATGTTGAACCAGAAGCGGCGCGACCTACTGGGCGGATTTCTGACATCAGCAATGGACTTCACGATCCGGTCCACGTTCAGCCATGTCGCGTCACCGCGGATCGATCGGATCACCGCCGGGGCATCCTCCACCGTCAGCGGCGCCTTCGGCGGAGCCTCGATCGAGTCGTACAGCAGGCCAGAATCCATGACCCGGCCAGCGTCGACAGCTTCCCAGGCTTCCCGATCCCGCTCAGCCACCGAGTCCTGGCCAGGCTCATAAGCGTTCGTGATACGCAGCGTGCGAGCCGCGCCGTCCGCAGACTTGGTGGCGTTCCGCTCGATCACATCAGCCATGTCGTGACCCGAGTTCGACGAATCCCAGTGGTGGGTCTCGTTGAGTAGGACGAACGTCGCCCGGGCGCCTTCCAGAGTCGACGGCGACGAGGTGACGGCCTGGATCAGCCGTGAGTCACCCAAGGCGTTGACGGTCTCCTTGCCGACCTGAATGCGGTAGTGCTCCTTCGCCTCCGCCGTGAACAGCGACGGGAACAGGCGCATCGTGTTCTTCGTCTGCTCAAGGCTCACTGCCGCGGTCTGAACCCAGGCCTCTGGGCTGTCCGTTGCGATCGGCGTACCGTCCGAAGCCCATCCGGCGAACCGGGACGGCCCCAGGGCCTCGCCTGCACACAGGCAGGCTCCGACCGGGTCCTTGCCCCAACCCTTCAGCCGTTGGAGGACTCCGTCGCGGTAGGCGAAGGTGCCGGACTCATCGAGGGCGAACCACCAGAGGATGAAGCGGGCTTGCTCGTCGGTGAAGCGCCACGGGACACCACGGGAGTGCTGCAGCCACACGCCGCACCAGCCGAGGAACTCCCAGCCGAGCGTCGCCTCCGGCAGCAGCCACGTGCCATCCGGGTTCCGCTGCCACGTCGGGCCGATCAGCTTCGGCTCCCACTCCAGTTCCGGCCGGGGAGCCACCGTCAGCAGCCGCTCCCGATACCAGTCGATGACGTCGTCGTGCCCGTCGTCCTGGCGCTCGACCGACCGCCTACGCGCCACGGCCCCAACGGGCCATCGCGGCCTGGCGAGCCGAAGCAGAGGCGTTGCCCTTGGCCGGCGCCTCCTCGTCGGGCAGCTTCAACCATCCGAGCAGGCGGGCCAGGACACCGCGGTGCTGCCGTAGTTCCTGAACGAGAGGCGAGGCCACAGGCTGGCCCATGCTTCCAGTGACCATGAGTTCGGCGTGCACCAGCTCGGCCTCAAGGCGCTCGATCAGGTCGATCTCACGGCAGGCATCCTCAAGGACACGCAACTCGTCGATGCGTAGCTCGTAGTTCCCCGCGATCTCCGACCAGACCACCAGGGCCTTGTCGCCGAGACCCTCAGGGGGTTCGATCTTGGACATGGCGACCCTCCTGGGGTCTCGTGAAAGCCCACCAGGGGCCGAAAAAATACAGCTCAGGCGCACGCAGATCGGGAGCTTCTAGACGGCCCCGATCCGGGAAGATCGCCTAGGGGGGATCCGCCCCCAGGGGGCTCGCGCCGGCGGGCCTGCCCGGGTCCGTAGTGGATCATGCAGATCCAGCCTCAAGACGATCTTTGGTCAAGCTTGATCGACTCGCTTTCGATCTTCTCGATTCGATCTCCGTTCGCTGATCAGTCGATGAGTGATCGACTCGCCGTGCAGAGAGACATCGACCCAGACCGCATCTGCCTGGCTCTCCCCTGCCTGCCGTGCCCACCGCCCGGCTGGCGCCTCCCCTGGGGGTACAGGAGCAGCCTCGTGGCCTACCGTCAGCCGGCCCGACCGAACCGCATGACGACGTCGGTCATCTCCCTGTCTCCCTTGCTGCTGTTGCAGCCGAGGTGAGCGCTCTGCACGTTGGCCATGGAGTGGGTGCCGCCTCGGGATAGCGGAACGATGTGGTCGACGCTCGCACTCATCGGATCAGGCCAGGCGATGCTCGGGTCGATGGACTGATGGCACAGCTTGCAGGTCCACTCATCCCTGGTGTGCACGACGATGGGAGCGAACGACTCAGCAGTCTGAGACTGCTCAACCAGGGCTCGACGTCGAGCGTCGTAGGCCGCGGCGCGCTCAGGGTAGAGAGTCCGCCAGTGCCCCTTCTCCTGGCGGCGGCGACGCTCGCGGGCGCGCTGACCTTCGCCGTACCTGTGATGGGGCCACATGCCGTGCTCGTCCTTGTAGGCCCGGTTCCATTTGCGCATGCGGTCAGCGTTGAAGGCTCGTTTGCAGTCGATGGCGCCGCATTGTTTGCGGCGCTGGTTGGTCATGGGGTCGCCACAGTAGGGGCACGGTCGCGCGTTAGCCTTCCGTCGCTCCTCGGCTTCTCTGCGAGCCGCGGCCCGCTCTGCGGCGTAGCGTCCGTCTACGAGGGTGCGCTGGTATTTGACGGCTGATCGGCAGTTCGCCGAGCAGTAGGTGGGTATAGGGCCGCCTCTACCAACCTTCTTCTCGGCGCCACACCGGGCGCAGTTGATGAAAGCGGGGCGTGTAGCTTTGGACATGTCGGTCCTGTCGTCTCAGGGTCGGCCACGCCCCGGGACTGTTACAGCAGTCGCCGGGGTCTACTTGTTCAACGCCGAGGTGTGGCTGGGCAGTTCCGCTGTCAGCGGCCCTTCTTGCTGCCGCCTCGCATGGCCTTGGCGTGCGCGCTCGTGGTCATGCCGGTTGCGGCCATGTGCCTGAGCTGGCAGTAGCCCTTGGCTCGTGGTCCCATGAACTTACTGACCTGGCGCACGCAGCGCGACCAGTCTCCGGGTGTCCCCCACTTGATCTTGGCTGCGCCTGCTCCGTGGGCCCAGTAGTCGCGGAGCGTCTGGGCGTTGCCGCCGCCTTTGCGTCCGCCGTTGCCCTGTCGTCCGCGTGCCATCATTGCCGCCTCTCCGAGTCGGTTCACTTCTGCTGTGGCGCGGGCTCTTGGTCTTCGTCTACCCGCATGACGCAGGCGATCTGCTCGCGGGGGACGGCGTAGCAGGGGCCGTCTTGGCCGTGGAAGGTGACCCAGTGGGGGGTGAAGTTGACGGTGAGGTGGTCGTCTTCGAGGCGGACGTCTTCGCCGCGGCGTTCGTTGTGGACGATGACGTAGGTGGGCATTGGTTCACCTCAGCCCGGGGTGTGGTTCTTCGGGCCGGCGCCGTCCGGGGCGGGGGTTGGCGCGCTGGGCGGCGTTGCCTTCGCGGCTGGACTTCTGGTCGTGGCAGGGTCCACACACGCCTTGTAGGTCGGCTGCCCCATTCCGGTCGGCCTTGGCTTCGATGTGGTCGCAGTGGGTGGACGGTCGCACGCCGCAGATTTTGCAGGTGGGGTCGCGTGCGAGGATGCGTGCGCGGATGCGTTCCCACCCGGATGGCAGCCGGCTCTTGCGGTCGCTCCCGGCCCAGCCGCCGGGCATCAGCCCATGCCGCCGCAGTTGCAGCCGCTGGGCCCGTCGGGTCCGTCCATCATGCCCGTGTCTCCGCTGTCCCCGCCGTCGCCTTGGTCGCCTTCGGCGGTGATTTCGATGCCAGCTTGCTGGAGCCAGTTGCGCATGTCGGTTGCGGCCTGGCCTTGCGTCTGTACGACGCCGCGGGCGAGGTCGGCGATACGGGACTGCCTTTGTGCGGGGCTGCTGTTGTCGAGGTAGCCCTGGGCGATGGCGACGCCTGCTTCGCTGTGTTGGATCATCAGGTCGAGGAACTGGATGTCGTCCAGGCTGATGGCCACCGTGTCTCCTTCATTCGTCTGGGCTGCGTTCGGTGTCGCTGGTGAGTGCCCATCCGTTGAAACCTGCGCGTTGTCCGGGCGGGCTGCTTGTGGTGGCGACGCTGTACAGCCGGACGGCCGCTGCTTCGGCTCGGCTGAGTGGGTCGTCGTCGCTGCCGTGTATTTCGACGGTAATCTCGCGGATGCCGTCGGCCAGCTTGACCGTGACGTCAGGCATCGGTCGGCTTGGTGGCGGGCTCGTTGCGGGGCCGGAGGGCGCTCTTCGCTGCAAGGACCCCGCACTCGTAGCCGTGCATCCAGACGGTCGGGTGTTCCTGCTGGGCGTTCATGATCTCGGGCTTGGATGATGCCCTGCGGACTCGTTCGATGGCTTCGGCCTGCGCGTCGCGTTCCTTGCGGAGTCCGGCGGCGGCGTTGCGGATGTCGTCCCAGTCGCGGGTGCGGTCCATGCCGAGCGCGTCGAGGAGTTCGTTCTTCCACTTGGCGAGGCGGTCCATGTCGCGGGCGATGTCAGTGCGCTCGTGGGCGAGCCGCAGCCCGTCGGGCTCTCGCATGTCACACAGGAAGAGCGGGCGGCCGTCGGATCCGAGCGGCGCGTCGTTGGCGGGGATGTCGACGGTGGTTTCGAAGCAGAGGACGGCGCGGGCGCCGGTGCGTGCGGTGATGTCGCCGTCGGCGAGGTCGCGGCGGAGCGCTTCGAATGCGGGCTCGTCGCGCGGTACCTGGTCGACGATGAGCAGGTAGGGCGGCCGGTCGTCTCCGCTGCCTTCGGGGAGTTCGAGGATTTGCAGGCGTGCCATGGCGCGGGCTCCTGTGGTCAGTGGTGGGGCTTCCAGCGGGGTCCGCGTAGCACTTCGGGTACGTCGCTGGTGGTGATTGCCGGGGTGGCCAGCCAGTGGCCGATGCGTGAGCTGGTGCGCGGTTTCGGCTCGGGCGTCTGCGGTTGATCGAGTCTGGCGAGGATCTCGGGCGTGATGCCGTGGGCGTGCGCGAGATCGAGCAGCTCGGGGCAGTCGTTGAGGTTGTCGACGTTCGGCAGGCCCCAGTCGTCGTTGCCACAGCCCTTGCAGGCGGCCCAGGCGAGGCAGTCGGGGTCGAGGCAGTGCCGGGCGAGAATGCGGCGGTCTGCCTCGCAGCGGAGCCGGACGCCGTCGGTCTGACTGGGTGGCCACTCGTTCTCGTCGAGTAGGCGCTCGGCGGTGTCGACTTGCTGCGTGATCCAGTCGTGGAGATCCATGGCGCGGGCTCCGTTGGCTCAGGTGCGGGATGCGCCGCACCACTGGCAGCGCGGGGCGATGCTGTGTGGGACGCCACGGCCGTGGCGTCCGCGTTTGTGGAGGTAGCGCATGCGGGCGGCGTAGGCCCGCGAGTAGATGGCCGTGTACAGGTTGTAGAGGCCGCCGTCCTCGCGCTTGAAGCTGGGGATGTGGTGGTAGGCGAGCCGCTGTGTGGCGTTCATGCGCCGCCTCCCGTCAGGCGTTGAGCGCCCGCCGCACGCCTTCTTCCAGCGTCACGGTGGGCACGTAGTGGTTGAGCATCCGTGAGGGGGCGCTGACGCGGTGGTGGACGCCTCGGGGTGCGTCGGCCCGGTGCTTGAGGTGCGGCTGGTAGCCGGCGGCCGTGCATACGATGCGGGCGAGGTCATCGAAGCTGGTCGCCCGTCCCCAGCCGAGGTTGACGGGCCCGGTGACGTCGGCGTCCAACAGCGCGAGGGTGGCGCCGACGAGGTCGTCGATGTGGATCCAGTCGCGTGTGGAGTCGCCGCTGCCCCAGATTTCGAATGGGTCGTCGCGGCGTTTGGCCCGCTGGATGAACGCGGGGAACGGGTATGCCTCGTCCTGGTCCTCGCCGAACCCGGAGAATGGGCGGGGGATGAGGATGCGGCAGCCTTCCGCCTCGGCGTAGGCGGCGAGCTTCTCCCCCGTCAGCTTGGCCCAGCCGTAGGTTGCGTCGGGTTCTTCCATGTACGAGAGGTTGATGTCCTCTTCGTACAGGCGCCGCACGTCGCCGGGCTGCTGAAGCGCGACCGGGTAGGCCGCAGACGAACTGAAGTACACGGCACGCGGGGTGCCGGTGCGGATCAGCCAGCGCATGTACCAGGCGTCCAGGGCGAGGTTGGTGGCGACGCCGAGGGGGCTGCCGTCGATGCTGGCCCGGCCGCCGACGATCGCCGCCGCATGGATCGCGAGGTTCCAGGTGCTGTCATCGCGCCGGAAAAAGTCGAGGGCGTCCCGCCCGTCGGCGAGGTCGATGCCGGTGACGTACCAGCCTCGGGCATCCATCGCCGCGTGCAGGTGACGGCCTACGAAGCCCAGGTGGCCGGTGAGCAGGACGCGCATCAGGCCTCCCTCACGCTCCGATCGGCCAGCCAGCGCCGGACGGTCTGGTTGTGGCGGGCGTCAGCCAGCGCGTTGTGCTCGCCGGACTCCTGCTTGGGCAGGTCGTCCCAGCCGAGACCGAGTCGGCGGGCTTCCTGCTGGATGTCGTTGGTGAACATCGGCACGCCTTCGGGCAGGCGGACCATGGGTCCCCAGAGCTGGGCCAGGGCGACGTGGTCGTAGGCCCCGTAGTTCGCCCACAGTTCGACGTCCGACCCCACCGTCTGGATGAAGTCGCGTACCTCGTTGGCGATCACCCAGTGCGGTTTCACCTGGGTGTCTTTGGTATCCGCGCCGACCATGGTCAACGTGCCCTTGGGGTAGCTGTTGGCGGGGATCGCGAGGTAACTGTCCAGTGATGCCCGCCCGGTGATGGGCAGGGACGGCAGGACGTTCCTGATCAGCCAGTCGTTCTCTCGGATGCGCTCCCAGGGGGCGTCGGAGTTGACGGCGTAGTACTCGCGGCCGTCGTCGCACACCATGCCGATGGAGATCAGCTCGATGGTGCGGCCGTCCTCCAAGAACTCCAGGTCGTAGTCGATGACCGTCACCCGGCCTCCTCGACGAGCTTGCGCAGCTTGGCCAGGTCGGCGCCGAGGCCGCCTTCGTCGCGGTAGGCGTAATAGGCGGCGGCATCCTTGGAGACCTGCTCGCTGCTGTTGACCTCTTCGTAGCCCGCATCGCTCGGCGCCTTGCCAGCGGCCGGGTGTAGGTGCTCGATGATGACGTCGGGCAGGTAGGTGATGCGCTGCATCCCGTTGCCCCAGTCGATCCAGACAAGGTCGGCGCACAGGTGCTCCAGCTGCGGAGGCGTGAAGTAGCCGAGCGTCTGGACGATGTCCGAGGTCATTGCCACGGCCGTGGCCATCTTCTCGCCCTGTAGTAGGTCGTTGCCGTAGACGATGCCGGGACCGCCGGACAGGCACTCCCGGAAGCGTTCGTCCCAGGGACGGTCTGCGGGCCGGGGCCGGTGGTCGTCGCCCATGAACGCGAGGAACCGGTAGGCGTCGGCGTTCTTCACCGCGGCCTGGTTCAACGTGCCGACGAGTCGCTTCCGCGCCCAGTACACGAACCGCACCCGGGCGTCGTCCGCATAGGCCTTGGCCTGCGCCTTGTACGCGGCGAGTTCGGGGTCGTCCTTGTCGACGCAGAACAGCAGGTCCGCGGTGGCCCCGGTGTCGTCCCAAGCGGCCATGATCTCCGGGATCGCCTGAGGTCGGCCGCGGGTGGGGATGATGACGAGCAGATCGTCGGCCATGGCGCGGGCTCCTTACGCGGGTTCGACGATGAGCCACGCGACGGTGCTGGTGTCCGACGCGCTGCTGGACTGGATGGTGAACGAGGTTCCGGCCGTTCGGGTTGAAACGCGTAGCCATCCAGGGGTGCCGCCGTCGGCATTCGAGGTGATGTAGATCCGCGAGGTCGCGGTGACGGCGGTGGTGGCTACCGCCTTCACCCCGCCGACGAGTACCGCCGTGCCCATCTTGGCGTTGGTGCCCTCTTTGACCCGCAGGCCTTTACCGGCGAGGCCGATGATGATGTCCGAGTCGGGGGTGCCGATCTGGGCGGCTCCCTGGCGGCCCCAGGTGGTGTCGCGCGCGCTGGAGCCGCCTGCGCCGAACTCCTGGTTGCCGCTGCCCAGGAGCCTGAACCGGTCGACGGTGTCCGCGCCGTTGACGTTGATGGCCAGGGCATTGTTGCCTGCGGCTACGGGGCGGAGGCTGACGCGGGCGTTGGTCGGCAGCCGGAAGTCGAGGCTGCCGATGTGCTCCATGTTGTTGCCGTCGACGCGGGTGACGACCATCGGGAAGTTCGTGAACCAGTTCGTGGACGCGGCGCCGGAGCCTTGGAAGTCGGCGCCGAGGACGCGGACGCTCTGCCCGGAGGCGACGTTGATGGTCTGCTGGACGCCCGCGGTGCCGGTCGACACGACCGGGGAGGAGAATCGGCAGTTGAGGATGTGCCCGGTCGCGGTCCCGGACCAGTTGACGTCGTAGTTGGTGCCCGTGGCGCCCTGACCCGACTGCGAAAAGAAGATCTTGTGGAAGTAGATGCCGACGCCCGTGCCGTCGACCTGCGCGCCGTGCCCGCTGTTGTTGATGATCCGAAGGGAGTCGACGTGGACGTGCTGAGCGCCGCCACTGATCTTGATTCCCACGATGCCCTGCTGGATCACGCCGCCGGAGATCTGAACGTTCTGCGGTGACCCGTTCGCCCCGTCCTCCACCAGCACGTTCGGGGCGAGGCTGTTCGGCCCCAGCGCGTCGAGGTTCTTGACGAAAGTGGCAGCACAGTTGCCGACCACGTGGAACGCTGACCCGGTACCGGCCTGCATCCAGGCGATGACGTTCTCCAGCAGCACGTCCCATGCATCCTCGATGCGGACACCGTCCGCATTCGCGTTCGCGCCGGTGGCGACACCGCCCTGCTGGATGTGGACGTCGGTGACGAAGCTGTTGACGGCGTAGCCCTGCGCAGTGTGGCCGAGGAAGTAGATCCCGCCCGCGCACTGGTTGATGCGGAGCCGGGAGAGCTGGGTGCCGTGCGGGTTGCTGGTGCTACCGGAGCTGGTGGCGAGCGCGCGGATCGCGTAGCCGTTGAGGTACCAGAACTGGCAGCTGTCGACCTTGAGCCTGCGGGCGCCGCTGACGGCGATGCCGTGCGCGGCTGGGTTGCTGGTAGTGGTCGAGCTGGCACCGCTGACGCTGAGGTCCATGATCTGCGCGTTGGCGCCAGTCACGCTGATCGCGGTCGACCCGGTGAAGCCGGAACCGACGAGGATCTTTGTTGCCTCCGCGCCCGCACCGCGCACGGTGACGGCGTTGACTATGATGCTGAGCCCGCTGGAGCCGTTCAGCAGGTAGCTGCCGGCCGGAAGGTAGATGGTTCCGCCGTTCGCTCCGACGGCGGCGATGGCGGCTTGGATGGCCGTGGTGTCGTCGGTGACGCCGTCACCAGCAGCGTTGTAGGGGGCTTTGCGGACGTTGATCCAGTCGATGGGGATGAGGCTGTTCGCGTAGGCGCGGTCGCCGTGCGGGTCGGTGGCGGCGACGTGTGCGGCGATCTGCTCGGTCGTGTCTTCCGCTGCCGCTGCGGTGGCCGCAGCCTGTGCTGCGTTCGCCGCGCCAGCCGGGTCGGCACCGACATCGCCGGCGTCAAGTTCCACGCCGCCGGTCTGGCCGTTGACGGAGGATACGAGTCCGGCGGTTACGTCGATGACGGTGGCCGCCTGTCCGCCGGTGACGTCGATCGTGTCGGGTTCGGTTTCGCCAGTGACCTGGATTTTCACTGGGTCACCTCCGGGTCGACGATCGCCTTCCCTTTGAGGATTCGGACCACGGTGGTGCCCATGCTCATCTCCAGGTCCCAGCGCCCGTTCTGTAGGAGGGTGGCGGTGACGGTGGCGGGGATGGCGAGGCGGACGGCCGGGCCGAGGATGGTCAGGTAGGGAGTGAGATCGAGGAGGAGGGTGGCATCGGGGGCGGCTGCGGTACGGATCTGGGCGCGCGCTGTCCAGCCGTCCCACGTGAAGCCGGCGTCGGTGACCGTGTACGTCTGCACGAATGTGCTGCCCTGCTCGATGACCAGGTCGAAGTCTCCCGCCGCCAACGCTGCCACCTCCGGTATGGGTGAGCTGGACGCATCCGCCATCAACGCCGATTCGCCAGCGAGTACGGCTGTGGCCCGCATGGAGACGGTCGGGGTGGCGGTGATGCTGGTGTCTGCGGTGAGGGGGGCTGCGGCGTGTGCGGAGACTACGGCGCCCGCGGCGAGGCTGCTGTCGGCGGTGAGCGCGGCTGCCCCGTCCCACACGGCTCCGTCGGAGAGGGTGTTGAACAGGTCGAGGGTGGCTTCGTCGGCGGTGCCGGCGTCGCGGTGTGCGCTCATGTCGAGCGCACACGTCTCGGTGCTGGACGTCACCCAAGCAGGGGTGGCGAGGGTGCGCCGGTTGGTCCACGTCGACCCGTCGGGTGACGTGTCCCAGTACACGCTGCTGCCGTCCTCGCGGAGCCGCAGGAACTTGTGCGTGGTCGGCGAGTAGGTGATGTCGACGCTGCCGGGGTCGCTGTAGCTGGTGTCGTTCTTGCAGCGCAGTAGCCCGGTCACCGAGTCGATTAGGAACCCGATCCGGTTGCCGCTGGTGTCGATGTCGGGTGCGTTGACGAGGACACCGATGTACGCCTCGGTTGCAGTGGACGCGGCTGGGATGCTGGTGACGGCCACGTAGAAGGTGGCGCCTGCCATGGTCCAGCTGTAGGCGGTCTGGTAGCCGGCGAAGCTGGTGGTGCAGGGGATGTGGGCTTTGCCGCCGGATTCGGTGACGCCGCCGTAGCTGTTGCCCCAGTCGGGTCCGATCATGCCGTCGTTGAAGTTGTCGGTGAGGGTTGAGAGGGAGGGCATGGGCGCCTCCCTACGAGATCGACATCGTCAAAGCCCCTGCAACGAGCCTGAACTCATCACCTGCGGCGACGGTGCGGGAGGCGGTGAGTGCCCCGTACCAGAGGCGCACTGGGGTCCCGGCACTGTCCCAGATTTCGACGCCGACGACCGTTGCGGCCGGCATGTTGGTGTAGACGAGGTCGGCCGAGTTGCTGGTGGCGCCGCTGACGGCTGCGGCGGCAGACAGGCTCTGCCGGGCGTATCCGCCACCGGCGACCTCGGTGCCTGCGGCGGTGTCGCTGCCGTTGGCGGTGACGAGTGCGACCTTTAGCGGGGTGGTGGGGGCGGTCGGGCTGTTCCCGAAGAGGAAGTCGAGGGCCCGGTTTTCGCCGGTGTTGCTGAGGTTGTCGCTGATCGGATTCACCTCCTAGGTGACGGAGAGGACTCCGGATTTGCGGACGATGTTCTCGACGCCGGGCGGATCGAGGTTGATCCACACCCGGTAGTCGCCCGGAACGAGGACGAGGCCGCTGTCGGGGCCGACGAGGATGCGGGCGTCCGTACCGGACCATTCGGCGTCGTGCCATTCGCTGTCGGCGGGGTCGGCGCGGTGGGCTACGACTGCGATGCGCACCGGGGTGCTGGCGGGGTCGACGCCGGCCGGGAGGGTGACGGGGATGTGCAGGTATTCGGTGGAGGAGGCTGGGATCACCACGGTGTACCTGCCTCCCATCCGCTGGCCTGCGGCGCACTGATGGGCCACGGATCACCGCGCGGCGGCCCTGCCGCCCACGGGCTGTAGGGCACTCCGACGGCGACGCCACCGTCGCCGTGAGCGGACTGCGTTGTGCCACTGGCTGTGAGGGCGGCCGTGATGGCGGTGGCCGCAGCATCGAGGACCGCGGTGGTGCCTGTTGCGGCGAGTGCCGCAGCAGCGTTGAGGTCGACGTCTGCAGACGTTGTGCGGGTGCCGGCTGCCGTGAGGGCGACTGCCTCGTTCAGCGCAGCGTCCCCGAGGACGGGCGGCGTGCCCGTGACTCCGCCGGCCGCGAGCGTGGCTGTGGCTGCCAGTGCAGCGGTGGCGCTGTAGGCGGCCTTCCCTTGTGCGGCCAGATCGGCGGTGCCGGACAATCCGGTGTCGGCTTGGGTTCTGCGTACTGCGCTGGCGTCGAGTGCGACTGTCACTGCGAGGTCTGTAGCGCCGGTGGTGGCACGCTGCCCGGCCGCTGCGACGGCTGCTACCGCCGCGAGTGCGGCCTCACCAGCGACTGCCTTCTGCCCGGCTGCGGCCAGGCTCGCGTTCGCCGTGAGCGCCGCGTCGTCGACCGCGGCAGTGACGCCAGCGGCGGCGAGGTCCGCCGACACGGCGAGGCTCGCCGTACCGGTCGTGGCGCGGGTGCCGTCTGCCGCGAGTCCGGCTGCGGCTGCCAGGCCTGCATCGCCAGCGGTGGCGTGAGTCCCGGTTGCGCCCAGGGCGGCTGTGGCAGCCAGCGCTGAACCGCTGGCGGCAGCCCGCAGGCCCGACGTGGTCAGGGTTGCGGCCCCGGTGAGCGCAGTGGAGCCTGCCGCGGCTCGTAGCCCGGTGACGGTGAGTGTGGCAGTGCTGGATGATGCCGCGTCGCCCGAGGTGCCGGTGACGACGTCCGCCGCGACGAAGTCGTCGAATCTGAGCGCGCTGGTCGATTCGGCGCGGACACCGACGGATGTTCCAGTGGTGACAGCCGTGTTGGTGACGGATACGCGGGCGATGCCGTTGACGTAGCCGGTGATGGTGCTGCCGATGGCTTGGATCTTCGCGACGTCACCTGCGACGGCTGCTGCCGCGTAGCTGCCGATGGAGACGAACGAACCGCCGACGACGCTGAAGAGGTTCCAGCTCGTCCCGTCGTTGCGCCACAGGTAGCCCTGGCTGATGTTGCTGTTGCCGCGGCACCAGATGCCGTGGCTGACGGCCGCGGTGGCGGCGATGGTGATCTGCACCGAGTGGTCGCTGGTCGCCATTGCGGTAGCCGCGCGCAGGATGATCGTTCCGCCCGCCGAGCCCGAGGAGAGCTGCTGGGAGACGATCGACCAGGTGCCGCTGACCTGAACCCAGTTGGCGCCGGGGCTCCCGTCGGCGCGGTTGAAGTCGTCGCTGAAGGTGGTCACGGCGACCTCCCCGTCAGGGCCCTATGCCGCCTGGGGGGTCAGCGCCGCGGTGAGCGTGGAGAGCGAGAACTGGTCCGCGGACGCCCACGCCTTCGAGGCGGTGAGCGCCACGGTGAACAGGAGCGTTCCGGCAGTCGACGCCGTCCACACCGAGATGTGGGTGAGTGTTTCGCTGGTGCCGCCGTTCGTCCACGCCGACGGTGCCGTGCCGAGGGACAGGGACGAGCCGGACGACGAGCTGGAGAACACGAAGCTGTTCCGGGTCGTCGAGCCAACGCTGACGTTGGCGGTTCCGGCCGCGCCGGGGTCGCCGGTGTGCAGCTGCACGAACGTACCGACGACAGCGGAGTATGCGGCGCCTCCGTTGCCGGTGGTGCGGAGGGTGTTGAGCCAGCCGGAAACGAGGCTGGGGGCGAGTCCTGCGGTCACTGTTCCGCCTCCTCTGTCTCGGTGCCGGCGCTGGTTTCGTCGGTTTCGGGTTGGGCGGTGGTGACCTCGCCGGAGGCTTCCAGTCGCAGCAGGTACTGGTCGGGCATGGCTGCCTCCCTGGGGGTTGCGGTCCCACCGCCCGTGACGGGGGCTCGACGGGCGGCGGGACGTCGGGGCTCGGAGTGAGCGGCCAGCCCCGGGCTGGGATGGTTGTCCGCCCCGGCTTCCCGCTGAGGGCCGGGGCGGACGGTGGGCCGAGCGCGTGGCGCTTCAAGGCCCGGCCTGCGCACCGCCGCGCAGGAGTCTCAGGCGGCGTGGGCGTGTGGGCCGCGGCTATTGGCGGCGGGGTCGGCTGGCGTGTACTTGGCGCCGCCTGCTGCTGCTTGCCGGATGGTGGGGAGGTGGAAGTATTGGCCTGCTTCGCCGTCGAGGACTGGTTCGATCTTTCCTCGGGTGACCCAGACGCGGATGGTGCCGGGCTTCACTCCTGCAGTGCGGGCGGCCTCCCACAGGTCACCGAGGTCGCGGCTGCCTGCCAGTTGGGTGAAGTGGATCTCAAGCCCGTCCGGGTTCGGGTAGGCGACCACGGCACCTCCCCGAGGTACGCGAAAGCCCCCACCGGTGTATCCACGGCGGGGGCTCCAGAAGCGTGTTGCGACTCGTGTGCCACGATCAAGCATTACGATTACAGATGGGTGTTTTTTCGTCAAGCGCTTCCGGCACCTCAGGGGTGTTGTGGATTCGCTCGACCAGGGCGTGCGTGAAGTCGTTGACGAGTTGCTCCGCGTCGCGGGGTTCGCCACCCCAGTAGGACGGGTTGTGCTCCTCGTTCAGGGCGTCGATGAGGCGCTGCCGTGTTTCTTCGAAGTTGCTCATGCTGCCACTCCTGCCGCTTCGGTGAGTACGGCTTCTTGCGCAGCCCGGAGTTCCCGCCACTCCCCGAGTGTCTCCCACCGGGCGCCGCAGCCCTCGCATCGGACGCGGTGACTGTCAGCGCGGGCGGTCAACGGCGTCCAGCACACGCCGTCGCCTACCCGCACCGGGCAGTTGCCGATCTGCACCCGGCCGGGGCGCCGCTCGTCGTTGACGAGGGCCGTGCATTCGCCGTGCAGCTTGCGGATTACGTCGATGTCCTGGCCGACCTCCTCGTAGCTGGAGCACGCCCACAGAAGGTTGTTGGTGAGGAACGCGACCAGCGCGGGCATCGACTGAGCCGGGCTGCCGCGCCAGGATGCGATCGTCCAGCCGAGAGCCTTCCGCCACGCATCCTCGATCGCCGACAGCTTGGCGGCAACACCACCAGGCGAGACAAGGTTGAGGACGTCCAGGCGGGGCGGGATCGGCGGCGTGCGACTCCCCGACGTCGGACTGCTGCCGCGGCCGGCGCCCCTCATCAACGCGGCGGTCGTGTCCAACTGCCGGAACAGGCCGGGGAGTTCGGCTATGCGGGCCGCGGTGGCGTCTTCGCAGGGCCGGCAAGCCCACCTGCCAGCTTCGGTGACCCACAGGCGGCGGTTACAGCGGGGGGTGACGCATGTCGGCCATTCGTAGCCGTCGTCGGCGGGTGCGGGGTTGTGCATGCTGGGGCTCCTCGGCGGCGGGTTCGGGAAGCGGGGCACTACTACGCCAATGGTGCACCAGGGGGTTGACAGTGGCGGTTCGATGGCGTGTGGGCGCGCAGACCAACGGCCCCGCTCAGTTGCTGGCGGGGCCGTTGGTCTGCTGTCTGGCTAGCTGATCTTCCATTCGCCGGTTTGGTCGGCGAATCCGCTGTCCATGGTGAACTGCACGGTGGCCAGCTTCGACCCCTTCGGCACCTGGAACACGATCCAGCCGAGCGCGGTGGCGCCGGGCCGTAGTTTCACTGCGGTGGACATGGATGGTCCGGCGGTGATGTCGGCGAATGTCGTCTGGAACTGCTGGCCCTTCGTGTCGGTGATCTGGGCACCGTTGGAGGGGCTGTCGCTGTAGACGGCGCTGCCGGTGTTGGCCAGCTTGAACTGCACGCCGACGAACCGGTTTCCGCTGTCGGCGGTGGTGTATTCGTCGGCCGGCTTGCCCGGATCGGCGATCTTGACGACGGTGACATCGAGTTTGCTGCCGTTCTCCATGCCGGTGACGGTGATGGTGTCGCCGGTTCGCGCTTCTTGCGGCTTCTTCTTTGCCGGGCTGGCTTTCTTGCCCACGGAGGAGGCGTTGCTGCTTGCGGCGTGGGAGGCAGGGGTGGAGGTGACGGAGTCGCTGCTGTTGCTGCCGGTGACGGCTGCGGCGACACCGATGACGATGGCGAGGCCGAGGAGGCCGGCGCAGCCGATGCCGATGATTTTCCCGGCGCCAGCACCCTTCGGCTGGGGCTGGAACGGCGGCTGCCCGTAGGGGGGCTGCGGCTGTCCGGCCCATCCGGGCTGCTGTGGTGGCGGCTGGTCGCTCATGGATCCCCCTGGGGTGTTCGCTGGCGGGTGCGAGGTGTGTGACTTGTAAAGGTGGCGTGTGGTTGCCGCTTACCGGAGAGATTCACTCGATCGTTACGAAAGCCGGGCGTCTCGCCGAAGCCGGGCATGCGTGGGGGCCGCCCCGGACGGTGGGGCGGCCCTCTCAGGTGTTGCGGATCGGGTACTGCTCGGCCACCGACGGGGCAGGCGGGGCGGTTTCGGCGGCGCCGATGATGGCGCGGGCCGCCGTCACGGACAGGGGGCGAGGCATGGTCAGTCCTCGTCTCCCTTGGCCCACACGTTCTCGTAGCGGACCCAGCGTTGCCCGTCGACGTCCCACTGCTCGACGGCGATGCGGACGACGCGGCTCGTGCCTGCCTTGACGTGCTCCTTCTCGACCTCGACTGCCCGGTAGGCGGCGGGCTTGGACCGGTGCTTGGTGTAGACGGGCGCGCCGGGGGTGGTCAGTACGAGGCGCCACGGCTGAGACGGCTTCTTCTGGGTCATGGTCAGTCCTCTCGGTTCCAGTGGTTGCGGTCGCAGCGTGCGGCGGTGGCGGGGTCTTCCTCCCACCAGTCGGCGGGCGGGCCCTCCCGTTCCGGTGAACTGTGGGCGCGGGTGGTGTGGCGATACAGTTCCTCGTCTGCCGATCCGTCGTCGACGTGCCAGACGGACGTTCGCCAACCGCACGGGCACCTACGGGAAGTCTCGGCGCTCGCTACGTGGACCGGGCGCACGCTCGCCCCGAAGGGATTCAGTTCGGAGAACTCGCCCTCGCAGTTCTCTGCCTCACATGAATACGGGTCCGCGCCTGGCTCGCTGCATCGGCAGACGGAAGGCGAGGACGCGGGTTCGGCCATGACGGGCTCCTATCGGCGGCCGGGCATGTCGGCCCAGCCGTGGGTCAGTCGGGGGTCGTGGGCGGCCAACTGTTTGTTGGCGCGTGCCAACCGCTGGTGGAGGTGACCGCCAGCTTCCATGCGGACGTCGAACGGGCTGACGGCGTGGACGCGGCAGGTGAGCAGCCGGCCCGCCTCCGCCGCTTCACCGATCGCCTGCTGGATGTGGTCGGGGAGTTGGCGGGCGATGCGGAGGGCGATGCCGTCCGGGACCGGGACACCCAGGCGCGGGAGGGCGATCATGCTGCCGCCTCCAGGTGGTGGAAGAAGCGGCCGGTGACGTCGGTGCCGGTTTCGTCGATGACGGTGATGTTCCACACGTCGCCACGGTCGCCGAGCTGGTTGATGCGCGGGGCGGCGGCATGGATGTCCCGGGAGGTGCCGTCGGTCTGGTGGGGGCCGTCGGCGGCGTCCCAGCGGAGGATGTAGAGCGGGTTCCAGTCGCGGCGGGTCATCGGGGGCTCCTCACGGGTCCGTCTTGGTGCGGGTGTGCGGTGGAACGGCGGGCCCGGCCGGAAGAGGCCGGGCCGGAAGAGGCCGGGCCGGGGGTGGGTCAGGCGGCGAGCCGAGCGGCGAGGGCTCGCAGGTCACCCATGGTGAGTCCGGTGCGGACACCGTCGCCGTAGATGCCGTTCGTGGCCTCGACCATCAGGCGGCTGTCCGACTCGTCGGCGTACACCTTGAGGACGTGCGTCAACGCCTCCAGGGCGTCGGTGGGCGCGTCGCCGTACTGCTCCATCGCCTCGCGGCGGATGCGGTCCATGGCTCGGGACATTGGGGCCTCCTCGGGGCTTTGTGTATATGCACACCGTACCCATGGTGCATATACACGGCAACCCCTATGCTGGAACTCATGCATATACACGACTACGCTGGCACAATGGCCAAGCAGAACACCGAGGGGCACACGCCCATGCGCCCGATCCGCATCCCTGACGACGAGTGGGAAGCCCTCGGTCAAGCCGTCGGCGACCGCAACCGCACCCGGCTGATCCGCGAATACATCCGGTGGCACGTCCGCTGGCCCGGCAACAAGCAACCCGAGCGTGGGCCCGAACAGATCGGTGGACCCGGCATCAGCAGCAAGAGCACTGAGGAGACGACCACATGAGCGTGTCGGCACGGGGCAGGCTGCTGGCCTACCTCCAGCAGTCGGGACTGAGCACGGCTCGGGCCGAAGCGAACCTCGACGCCTTCGCGCACGAACTGGCCGAGCAGCAACGGACGTGGGCCCTCGACTACGACGGGGCTCAGGACTCGTCTTACGACTACACGTATGCGGTCACCTTGGGAGCGAAGCTGGCAGCAGACTTGATTGACCCGTGCGCGGGCCCGGTGCACCCGGACGAGGAACCCACATGAGCAACGTTGACGACGCATTCTGGGCCCAGATCGCAGGCGACGCCAAGCGCACCATCCTCTGCGAGCCCCATCGTGTCGACGAGATCCAAGCAGCCATCGACGAGCACGGCTACGACCACCTCACCCTGCGCGCCAGCCCGTACTGCCCGCCCGGGCAACTGCTCGTGATCGACGACGCAGCGGTGGAAGCGTCCGAGCGGCAACTGATCCAGCGACTCAGGAAGGGCATCCGTTTCCACGGCGGGTAACCCACCGCATGACGAAGGCCCCGCCCGGACAACACCCGAAGCGGGGCCTCTTCGCGAATCGACCCATTCCCTCCCCGCTCCCCCACGCCGCCCGCCACAATCCGGGTATGGCGCTCAGGTTCACAGTGCAGGGCGACGACGAGCAGGAGACCGCGGCCGGGCTGCGGCTCCTCCTGGACGCCGGCCTACAGCTGGCGATGCCGCCGGTCGAGTTGACCGGGGCGCGGTGGATGGCGCGCGCTGTTCCCGGCGACACGAAAGCCCCGGCCGCAGACGACGGCCGGGGCTGTTCTGCTGTCTAGTTCGGCGGGGTGTGGTCGACGCTGGCGGCGAGGATGGCCATGGCCAGGCGCTGGCTTTCGGATCCGGCGCGGTCGCAGAGTTGGTTCGCAAGACGGTCGTCGCCTGCAGCGAGGGCCTTGCCGACGGCGTCGATCTCTTCTCCTGTGGCGATGACCTGTGGGGCGGTGTTGCGGTTGAACAGCCTCATGCGGGCTCCTTACTGGCTGCGGGTGTGGGCGAGGTGCTGGCCGAGGTTGGCGATGGTGAGCGCGGACCGGGTGGAGGGGACGCCGTGGCTGATGCTGATTCCCACGCTCAGACGTCCTTCCTGAGGTGCTTGAACCGCTTCGGGAGTCGCTTCCCGGCGTCGATGACGGCCTGGTTGAGGCGCTGGTATTCGGGGGTTTCGTGGTCGATTCGGGCGGTGGCTTCGCGGGCGGTGTTCTCGTAGAGGGCGGCTTGGGCTCGGCGGTACTCGGCGAGGGCTTCGTTCTCGGCGGCGTAGACGTCGAGTTCTGCGTCGGTGGGCTTGGGCATGGCGTCTCCTACTGGTTTCGGTTGTGGGCGAGTTCGGCGGCTTGGTCGAGGAATCGGTAGGCGAGGTAGGGGTTGCCGTGCTGGTCGTTCCAGTGGGGTACGGACTGGGCATCGCGGAAATCGCGGCGGATGGCTTCGAGGAGGGTGTCGATGGCGTCGCGGTAGGCGCGGCTGCCGCCGGGTGCGGCGACTTCGACGGCGCCCATGAGGCAGACGGCGCCTTGCTCACCGACGAGGTGGCCGCGGCACCATCCGCGCTCGCCGAGGATCCGCCGGGCCTGCCACAGGGTGGCGGCTACGGGTGTGCTGTAGGGGCAGGGGATGGTCGGGCGGACGGTGACCGGCGGGGCGTCGATGACAGGTGCGGGCTCGATGTCGATGTGGGCGGTGTTGACGGCGACGGCGACGGCGACTTCGGCGAGCCTGTGGTCGATGTAGGCGCCGGCCAGCGCGAGCCGGGTATCGAAGTCGAGGACGGGCGCGGGGGCGGGGGTGCGGGTGGCTGTGGTCATGGGCGGGCCTTGCCGTTGTCGCACTTCTCGGGGCACGGGGTGACGATCTGCTGGCCGCCGAACGCGCTGTACAGCTTGCCGTTGCCGGTGCAGCACCAGCACAGGCCGCGGGTTACGGCTTCGCTGGGTGAGAGGGGGCCGTTCTGGGCTTCCCATTCCTGGTCAGTCATGCGCGAGGGCATGATGGTGATCTCCTTGTCTGGTCTGGTGATTGGGCGGGAGGTGCGGGGCGCCCCTGGTTCGCTGGCAGGCATCGAGGGGCGCCCCGGCTGAGCTACTCGCGGTCGTCTGGGGTCTCTTTGACCGTGAGGTCGGGGACGTACTTGCGGATGCGGTCGATCCTCCACTTGGCGAAGTCGGGTGCGTTGCTGCTGAACTCGTCGAGGAACTCGCCGTCCGGCCGCTCGACGCGGTAGCGGATCATGCCGATTCCCATGGGGTTCTCCTTGCCGCCAGGGGTGTTGGGTTGGGTTAGATGCGCCAGGAGTTGGCGGGCCTGCGGGTGCGGGGGTTGGAGCCGTCGCGGACCTGCTTCCACAGGCCGCCGATCTCGGCTTCGTCGAGGACGCCCTCGTAGCCGTCGCCGAGCGGGCCGGAGACTCCTGGGCCGTCGTAGCCGATCTCGTACAGGTCCGGCTGGTTCTCGTAGACGGTGCCTTCCTGGGCGAGGAGCTGTGCGGCGCTGAGGTGGCCGGTCATCCAGTGCCCGGTGATCGGGGAACGCCAGTCGAAGGTGTGGGCGGCGTAGTGCTGTTCGGGCCGGGGGACGGGTGAGAGCTTGGCCATGGTGCGCTTGGTGTAGACGGTGGTGCCCTTGCGGATGAAGTTGTTGAGGTCGCGGGCGCCCTTCTTGGTGGGCTCCCAGGTCTTACCGGACATAAGCGATCTCCAGTCTTGTTTGTGGTGGTTTGCCGGGTGGACTTGTGGTGGTTTGCCCCCGGACGTACCCCCGGACGGGGGGTGGTCGTGACCCGGGTCGCGTCCGGGTGGCGTCCGGGGCACAAGGTCGGATGTCCGGGGTGCAGTCCGGGTGAATGTCACATTTCACCCAGGACTGTCCGGGGCAAAGCGGTATATACCGCCAGACCTAGTTACCTTCGAGGAGTTCGAGCGCGTCGGCGATGTCGGCTCGCTTGTAGCCGTTCACGCGGTTCGGGAGGCCCGGGATCGTGACCTTGACGGTTCCGCCGGCGCCACCGTCCCGCAGGAGCTCGCTGAGCCGCTCCTCGGTCATGCCGCCGCCGATGATCTCGGCCATCTCCTTGAGCTGTGCCACATCCCGGCCGAGGTCGTCCATGGCGATCAGGCAGCCCCGCAACGCGTCCATCTGCATGCGTTGCTCCGGCCGGAGGTTCAGCACGTTCCGGCCCGGCACTCCGTCGCGCTTCGGGCCGCCGGCCGCCGACGAAAGGCCGGTGGTGTTCAGGAGGTGCTTCTCGATCGGGTCGTCCCACTGCCCGGCCAGACGACCCGCAGCCTCGCGGATCTTCGCGGCCTTCTCCAGCAGCATGCTGATCTCGCCGCGCTCGTCCTCGTCCAGATCGAAGGACCGCGCCAGGTCAGTGACGCCCGCGAACGGGTTGACCAGCCAGCCGAAGCCGGGCCGCGGCGGGTCGAACTTGGACGCATCACGGCCCGCACCCGCTTGTCCGGCACCGAGGATCGCGTTGGACTGAGTGGCGTTCTCCACCCGCATCGCCCACTTGGCCCCGAGGTTCGCGGACAGGGCCTGCGGGATGACGTCGACCTCCGGATACTGGGTGATCAGCACAAGGATGATGCCCGCACCGAGAGCAACCGCGGACAGTTCGATCAGCGCCTCGGTGATTTCCTCACGCAGCGGCTTGCCGGGGCGCGTGTAGGTGGCGACCTCGTCGATGACGACGACCTCCAGGCCGCCGATCTTGTCGATGATGGGCGCGACCAGCTTGCTCTTGCCGAGGTCGTTGAGCGCGCGTTCCCGCCGGTCCTTGTCGGCAAGCAAGGCCTGGAGGAGCGCCAGCAGACGGGCCGGATCGGGCTTGAAGTAGGTCGAGGCGACGCCCGCCTTGGCGTAGGGGTTCCACTCCGCGTTCTGCTTGCCGGCAACGATCCGCAGGTTGATGCGGGGGTCGAAGCTGGCACCGACAACGAGGTTGGACGCGCCGACTCCCTTGCCGGAGCGGCTGGTTCCCGCGATGACGAACGACTGATTGTTGATCGCGAGCCGGATCGTGATGCCGCGCTTGTTCCAGCCGACGGGTACGCCGTCCTTCCAGGCGTCCAGCTGTGACGGCTTCTTGATGAGCGGCGACGGCCTGGTGGTCGCGAACGGGTCCTTGTCGGTCATCCACAGGGAGGTGCGGACCTCGGTGCCCGCTTTCTCGATGTCCACCATGGACACGTCGCGGCCGAGGGCGCCCGCGAGCTTGGGCAGCTTCTTCTTGAGTTCGGCGACGGTGGTGCGGGGCGGCAGGTCGAAGACGACAGTGGTGTTGCCGTCGCCGTCGCGCTGCGGGACTGCGAGGATCTGCAGTTGCTCGTCGCCGCGGACCTCGCCGATGGCGCGCAGCGCCTCGTCGAGTTCCTTAACCGTGAGCGCGGGCGGCGGCGGGGCGTTGAAGTCCCGCATCCCAGGCTGCGCCTCCGTCTTCACCAGGTCGACCGGGGCGGCCAGCGTCTGCGTCTCCGTGGTCGGGGCAGGTGCAGGCTGGCCGGCGTCGAAAGGGCGGGACACGAGGTACCAGCCGTATCCGGCTGCGGTGCCGAGCGCCGCGAGCAGCATGGGCTGGCCGTGGGCGGCCATTTCGATGCTGGTGCCGACGACGGACAGGGACGTGAGTCCGCCGCCGAACAGTATGGCGGCGCGTCCGGCGCGCTTGCTGTGTCCAACGTTGGCGATCTCCCGGTCGGTGGGCGGCAGCACGGGCGTGGCCTGCAACTGGGCGAGCTTGGACTCCTCAGCGGCGACGCGGGCGGCCAGTGAGGACAGGGTTCCGGCACTGACCGGCTCGCCGTTCTCGGCGCGCATCTTGGCGTGGGCGAGTTGTCCGGCCGCGGCGGCGAGGGCGCTGTTCTGGTGGGCGATCTGCTGACCGTGCTTGTCGTGCTTCCGCTTGGTGGCCGCCTGGATGAGGTCGACGGGGTCGAGGTCGCCGCCCTTGAGCCAGTCGCCGAGGCGAGCGCGTGCGTGGCCGCTCTGGGCCTGGAGGGCGGCCTTGACCTTGTCGCTGCGGGTCGGCTCGGCCACGGCGGGGGCCTCGGTGGGCATGGGCGGGATCTGCTGCTCGATGGGCTGGGCTTCGGTGGCCACGAGCCGTTCCTTCCTGGGATTGGGGGGCGGCGCCCGGGGTGGGCGCCGCCGTGGGGTGGCTAGAAGCCGGACCAGAGGTTGCCGAGGGATCCGCCGACGGAACCACCGAGGTTGGTGATCAGCGGGCCGACCATGGTCGGCGCCAGGTACACGCCGAGGGCGACGCAGGCGAAGGCCTGCACGAACTTGACGCTCCCACGCTTGATCATGACGACCACGCCGATCAGCAGGCCGATGCCGATCGCGACGGTGACACTGATGGCGGCGCCCGACGCCTGGGTGGTGATCTGCTGGTTGTAGCCGGTCTGCATCGTCGGGGTGTTGTACGGGTTCTGCAGGACGGTGCCGACGCCGCTGCCCGCCGGGGTGTCGCCGGTGGTCGTGCCCGGGTTGCCGGCCGTCTTGTACGCGGCGACGGTGGCGATGTGGTCGGCGGTCGCGGTGTGTCCGTAGCCGCCCATGCCGGTGATCCGCAGGGTGCGGCCATTGGGCAGGGTGACGGGGGCGGTGACGGCGCGCTCGGCGACGGTCTGGGTGGCGGCGGACGCCGGGCTCGGGGTGGCCATGGTGATCGCGGCGGCACCGCCGAGGAGGGCAACGGCCGCGCTGCCCGAGACGGCGAACTGACGGAAGGACGGGGTCATGATGATCTCTCCAGTGAGGTGGGTTAGTTGTCGTTCGGGCGGTCGTTCTTGGCCGCCTGCCTGGCGGTGATGGCGGCCTGCTTCCGAGCGGCGTCGGCGTACTTCGGGGTGTCTCCAGGGCGCCTTGTAGCGCGGGCCTTCAGGACCCGATTCGGGCCGGTGGGCATTTGAGCAGCACGCTGCGCGTTCTTGGTCTTGCTGAGGGTGTTCACGGGGGTGCCAGAGAGGGCTGACTCAACACGCCTTTCGGCGGCGCGACGGGAGCTGATGGACTCGATGGACTCACCCGGCTCGCAGCCCTTGATGTTGCGGTAGGCGCGCGGCCACACGGCCGGGTCGTCGGGCTCCTTGCCGAGCGCGGCACCGATCTTCACGGCCTCCTCCCACACGTCCTTGAAGACGGTCTGCCGCGTCTCGCGCAACTCCTGCCGAGCCTTCTCCGCGGCCTCGTCGGCAGCCTTCTTCTCAGCGCGCTTCCGCTCCTCCTCTGCGGCCCGCTGTCGGGCCATCTCCTTTGCCGCCTTCTCCGCTGCCCGGCGCTCCCGACGCGTGAGGACTCCATCCCGCTTACGGATGCGTCCGTTCTCGTGGAGGTCCCACACGCCGGGGCCGGCGATCGACGCGAACGCAGTCGCGACGGCGGTTCCGGGGTCGAAGGAGTGGAGGCCGTGGTACAGGTTCACGCCGGCCGCGAGGAACGCGAGCAGCCAGACGATGGTCCGGTAGTGCCACACCGGCCGCTTGCTGACGGCAGCCGCGCGGGCGCCGCGGTGAACTACCCACGCCGCACCTTCGAGCATGATCGGCGCGGCGGCCATCCACGGCGCACGCGGGTTCCAGAAGAACGACATCTGCACCGGCAGGGACACGATGCCGCAGACGACCGCGAAGCGGATCGCGTAGGAGCGCCACTTGTCGTCGGCGTCCTTCACCTCCGCGGCAGCCTGCGCCTCGGACTGCTGCTGCTCCTGCTCGGCGCGCTGCTCATTGGCACGGGCGCGCGCGATGTCCTCGCGCTCCTTCTCCGCCTTCTCGATCTTTGTGCGCTGCTCGGCTTCCTCGCGCTGGAAGCGCAGCTGGTTACGGTTCAGCGTCAGCTGCTGCTTCTCGTTCTCCAGGCGCAGCGCCTCAGCCTGCTCGGCGGCGAGGATCTCGGCGGCCTTCGCCTCACCTTCGGCCTTTTTGCGCAGCGCGTCGGCTTCGGCGGCGGCGCGGGTCCGGATCGCCTCCGCCTCGGCCAGGGCGACCGGGTCGAACCGGGGCTCGGGCGAGGCCGCGGCGTGGCCGTTGACCTTCTTGACGGATGTGGCGGTCACGGTGATCGATGTCCTTTCGGTCTGTCGGTGCGTTCGAGGTCAGTTCTGCTGCTGGCCGTAGAAGCCGCTGGTCGGATCGGTGGTGTGGGATCGGTGGATGCGGAATCCGTCCAAGTTGGTCACCAGCGGGTCCTCGTCGGTGCTGGGGTGGCCGTCGGCGGAGCAGATGTTCCGTTGGCCGTTGTGGTCGCGTTCCTGCTGCTTGCTGCTGATCCAGCCCACGCCGGTCACGCCTTCCGCAGCTGCTCGGCGTAGTAGCCGCGGTAGCCCTTGACGGCCTCGGCGATCCGGCCGTCGATGCCCTTCACGGCGATCAGGCCGCCGGACAGGGAGTCGTCGTCGACGACGACACCGGTCTTGCCCTCGGTGCCCGGGTTGTCGGGGCCCGCGGAGACGACCGTGACCCGGTCGCCGATCTTGTACACGCTCACTGCTACTCCTCGTTGTCGGGTTCGGTGCGTGGTGCGTGCCCCGGGCCGGTTTCGAGCCGGTTCCCTCACGGCGTGGTTGCCGGGGCTGGGGTGGTGGGTCAGTCGTCGGCGACCTTGGCGTCGACGATGTGCGGGTTACGGAAGCCCTGCCGTTGCAGGGAGGACATGGCTACGTCCGTCTTGCGGCTGGGTGAGATCCAGGTGTCGTCGAACTCGGCCTCGCCCTGCACGAAGACGCGCTCGCCGGACTTGGTCGTGGCGTAGGCGTCGTAGGTGACCTTCCGTTTCATGAGCGTCCTCTCGGGTTGGTGAAGGGGATTCGGTGGTGCTGGTCGTGCTGGGGGCTGCACCGGTGATGCGGCCCCCGGCAAGGCCAGGGAAGGTGCCGGACGGCAGGACGGGGGGGTAGGTGTCTGCCGTCCGGCGGCTAGGGGGTCAGGCGTGCTTCGGTTTCCAGACGCCGCGCTTCAGGTCGTTGATCTCGTCCAGGGCCTCGTCGGCGGCCTCACCCATGCGGGCCGCGGCCCGTACTGGCCGGCCGCGGTCAGGTCGCGCTGCGCGCCGCGGGCGGCAGCCACATCGGCCTGGATCTCGCTCTTGAGCTGCTCGTCGGATGAGGTACCGCGCCCGAAGAAGTGACGTGCGCCAGCCATGAGTTCTCCTTGGTGTGTGGGTTGATGCGGGTTGTGGGTTAGCGCTGTACGACGGGGCGACGGATGTCGCGGTGGGTGACGGTCACGGTGTGGCCGCGGCGGCGGAGCCGGCGGGCGAGCCGATCGGCGACCACAACTGAACGGTGGCGGCCGCCTGCACAACCCGAGCCGACGACGATCCGGTCGGCGGACGGGCCTGCGCTGTATGCCTGCACCTGGCGGGTGGTGGCCCGCAGGAGCCGGCGGACACCGGCGGTGTGGAGTACGGCCCGCCGTACCAGCCGGTCCCGGCCGGTCAACTCGCGCAGCCGCGGGTCGACGTGCGGGTCACGGAACGCCCGCCGCAGATCCAGCACCACGTCCGCCTCCGGGGCCGGGCCGTACAGGAACCCGAAGCTGACGATCTCGACCGTGGCCATCAGGCCGCTGCCGGGTAGTCGAACCCGTCGAGCTCGGCCAGGAGCTCGGGGTTGATGGCGGCGGCGAACTTCCGCAGAGACCGCATGCGGTCCCGGTCGTCGTCGGCGCGCGCCGCCATCCAGTCGGCGACCAACTGCTCCTCGACGTTCAGAACCTTCGACGAGCCGGTCGGCGAGGCCAGGACAGAGACGGTAAACAGGTACGGAGACATGACGGATCACAAGCCCTCTCGGGTCAGTAGGAACGTGGGGGTGGTGCGGGTCAGGCGGCGGATCGGGAGCGCTTGCGCAAGATCCGCTTACACTCACGGCACTGCCGGGACGGCTGGGTTTTGCCGTTGCGTGTGGAACGCCAGTACGTGTTCTCGGGAGTGAACGCGTGGCCCCGTATGCAGTGCGTCTTCTGGGCATTGATGGACGTCGGGCTCTTGCTGCGGGCGTTGTTGACTGCTCCCGACACCGGCTCCAGATGGGCCGGGTTCACGCATCGGCGGTGCAGGCACTGGTCCCCGCCAGGACACTGCTCGTCACGACCGTGGCAGAGGTGATCCAACTCCAGCCCGTCGGGGATCGGCGCGACCAGGAACTCCCACACCACCCGATGCACTCGAAGCTGCGAGGCCCTACGACTCGGGTCCACCACGCCATAACCGGACGAGTTGATGAATCCCAGGTAACGCCAGCAATCTCCCTCGGCGACCTCGATGCGATCCAGGATTGCGGGACCAATGGCCGAGGGCGAGAAGTCTTCCGCGGGCGCAGAGAGTCGCTCGTACTCTCCAGACCGCTTCAGCTGCTTCAAGAGGGCCCTGTAGCAGTTCTCGCAGCGCCCTCGCCGAACCTTTCCAGCGATGGATTCGCCGCAGTCAAGGCACGGCTCGTCGCTTGCCATACGAAACTCCTAACGACAGGGCGCGGGACGGGGGGATTGTCGGACCGCCGGCGCGGCGGTCTAGGGGTTAGCGCCGCTGTTCAGCAGCCTTCCGGGCCGCCTCAGCGGCGGCTGCCGCGGCTTTCGCCGCTTCCATGCGCTGCCTGGCCTGTTCGGCGAGGGCGCGGGCGCTACGGCCCTGCTCTGCCGGGGTCACCACGTCACCCCCTGCGGGTGCGGGCGCGGCGGCCGGACCGGAAGCGGCGGCTTCGTCTTCTCGTGTTCGGCGCTCACCGCTACACCTCCTCGGCCGGGGCGACGACGAGGAACCGGTCCGACGGCAGATCCTGGACGACGGTCGCGGGAACACCCTGGTCGCGGAACTGCTTCGCCAGCTCCTCCGTCGGCAGCACACCACGCGGGTGACCGGCCGGGAGGTCGGCGAGGGTCTCGCGGGCCATCAGAGGTCACCGTCCTCGACGTCCATCGGCGGATAGATCTCGGCGCGGATCGCGCCACGCACCTCGGAGTCCTTGGACCACGCGAACTGCGCGTACAGGTGGGCGACACCGTCCGACGTGACCCGCTCCGGTGTGACCTTCGCGTCCAGCTGCTTGGCCCAGGCATCGAAGGTGGCCCGCTGCTTCTCCGGTGTGGTCGCCAGCGAGTCCACGTCGCCGACGAGGGCACCCGAGGTGGCGATCGTCCACGACAGGGCCGGCATCTGCTTCTTGGTGGCGACGGCCAGGAACTCGCCGAGCGCCCGGTGCGCGAGACGCTGCCAGCGCAGGCTGTACCCGTTCGACACGGCGCCCATCACGCACCGCCGATCAGCGGCAGGAGGCCCGCCATCAGGTCCTCGGCGTGCGCGAGGCTGTCGGCGTCCAGGTCGGACAGCATCTGACCGGCCTCGGCGAGCGCCGCCAGCTGCACGGCACGTACCGCGGCCGTCTCGTACTGGGTGACCGCCTGAATCAGCGGGAAGTGCGCCTCGATACGAGACGCCAGCTCGACGGCAGCAGCCGGGAGCGGGGCGGTGGGGATGGTGGTGGGGGCTGCGGCGGTGCGAGTGGTGGCGGCCATGAGTGGTGCTCCTTCCTCTGGTCACACGCAAGGCGGATAGAACGCCGGGCCGCCTTTTCGCTGGCCTTCCGGCGATGCGAGAATGACGGTAATCCGGTGGTCCACCGGTGTCAACCAGTTGACCAGAGGGAGAGTCGTCCCTATGGTCGAGAGACATCCAGCGAAGGGAGAGGAAGGAGCGATGCTTGGATACGCCGAAATCGCCACCCACTTCAGGCGGCAGATCACCGACGGGGAACTCAACCCCGGGGACGCGATGCCGTCCTACAAGGAAGCCTCCGACCAGTTCGAGGTGAACCGAACGACGATCGTCCGCGCCTACGACATCCTCAAGTCCGAAGGCCTGATCGTCAGCCGCCCTGGAAAGGGAACGACGGTTGCCGCGCGCCCCAGCATCGTCATCAGCGGAGTCGACCGGCTCGACCGATTGAACCGGACTGGCCGGCGCTACGGACCCGGAGAGGACTCGACGGGGCATCGCGTGATGCGGCGCTCGGTGTATGACGCCGACGTGTGCCGCGCTCTTGAGATCGAGCCAGGCGACGAGGTCGTCATCCGCATCCGGACGTTCCGACAGGATGGCCAGCCGACGAGCGTCGGCGTCTCGGTCTACCCGCCCAGAACGACGAACGAAGTGCCCGAACTGGCCGAGGAAGGGCGGATGGAGCGCTATTTCGGGGAGATCTACACCGAGCGCACCGGTCGTGAGGTCACCAAGGGTCAGCGGACAGCCCGAGCGCGGCAGGCGTCACAGGATGAGATCGACGCACTGCAACTCGATGCACCCGCGCATGTCGCCGTGGCCGTCCTCGTCACGAACGTGACCTTCCACGACGAAGACGGACCGCTTGCCTACTGGGAAGACACCTACGCACCGGGCACACGCATTCCGACCGCATAGAAAGCGAACGGCCGAGCGGTCATCACCCGCCCGGCCGGTTCGACCAGCGAGTTGCACCTCGCTGACCAGAGAACCCACTCCCTGCATGAGAGGTAGTTCCGTGACCACTGTAGTGCCTGCCCAGACCTCTGCGCCTGCGGCGTCCATCACCTCCCGCTCGTGGTCGTTCGTTGACCGTCGCACTGGCGAGACCGTCCCGTACACCTGCATGCCCGGCTGCACGCTGTCGCACAAGGAGGACATGGCGGAGCCGGTGTTCCGTGAAGACATCTGGTGCTGGTTCTGGGCTCAGGGGCTGACGCTGCCGGTGAACGAGAACGGCAGCCCGGAGGAGTTCCGGGTGCTGGACACGGTCATCAAGGTCGAGCCGTGGTCGGCGAAGATCTCGGAGCGGCTGCCGTTCGCGGTGGTCGAGCTGGTCGACGACCACTTCATCGACGGCCTCGACCCGGACGGCCTGGAGACGGTCATCAACGCGCTCGCTGGCCGGCTGGAGCAGATGCGGGCGACGCACCGCGAGCTCGTCGAAGTCCGTGCCGCGTACATGGCGCGCGCCGCGTCCGCGTAATTCCCAAGGATCCACTGAAGCGGCTGGACAGCCACCATCTGTCCGGCCGCTTCGCAGATCAGCGGGCATGCGGCCTGCGCAAAATCGAGGACTTGCATGAAGGTCATCCGAGTGCTGCCCGAGACCGGGTGGACGGGTGTGGACAACCTTGCGGCGCGCAACAGGCGGATCAGCTTCCGAGCGAAGGGCCTGTTGCTGGAGCTGCTGAGCTACCCGCCGGACAACAGCATCACGATTGCCAAGCTGGCCGGCTGGAGTGCGGATGCGCGGAAGAACGGCTTCGTCGCCGAGGGGCGGGAGGCTCTGCAGATGGCGATGCGAGAGCTGGAGAGGGAGGGATATGTCGTGCATGTGAAGCGCCGGACGCCGGGCGGCCAGTGGGAAACGACGACGTTCGTGTCTGCAGTGCCCGAGGCGTTGTCCGAGGTGGCACCGAGTACGGGTTTGCCGCGCTCGGCGGACCAGTCCTCGGCGGACCAGTCCTCGGTCGACCAGTACACGGCCGATCAGCGCTCAAGTACTTGGAAGACGGACGGTAAGACTGGAAGTAAGACGGGCGAGGAAGATGCAGGCTTGCAATCCTCCTCCGCGCTCGCTGCCGCTCGCGCGGGCGAGGACGCGCATGCGGCCAGCACGCGAGAGGTCACCGAGGCCGTTTGTGCTACTCCCGACGAGGTCTCGGTGAAGATTCCGGGCGGCCTGTTCGAGCCCGCCCAGCACTACTTCCTGAATCACACACTCCCCCCAAGTCACTCTCTAGACTGGCGGGGCCCTGCCGAAAGGAATGATCACTGATGCGCCCGCTGGATTTCCGCGATCACCTCGTTGACCTGCTGAAAAACTCGCCGGATGTGCAGCGGGTGGAGGTGTTGGACAGCGGCCCTCACCCCTACGCGTTCGCTGCGACGGTCGCTGGTCGCGAGCACCGCTGGCAGGTGATCGGCCAGCTGGCTGAGGGTGCGAAGCACGACACGCCGACGGCCCCGGTGCATGGTGAGCCGGCGCCGTTCACGGCGGCTCCGGTGTCGGCGGCGCCGGATGCGTGGCTGGGTGGGGGTGCGCCAGCCGGTTTCGGTGAGGGTGAGGAGCGAGTGCCCGTCGTCTGCGGTGGTGGTGTGGGTGTCGATGTTGTGGGCGGCGCAGAGAGCTTTGATGTCGGCGTCGTTCATGCGGGGATGTTGTGCCGGCGGTGGGGCGGCTAGTCGTGGTGTCGCCCGGATGGGTGCGGCACGGGGGTCGGCGCCCTTCCGGCCGGTGGCGTTCCACCTACCACGCGGAGCAGGTCACGCGCGCCGGGTCTTCCACCCGGATGCCGCACCCCCCAGGGTGCCAGACATGGGTTCGCCCCGGCTTCCTCTCGCAGTGGAGGGTGCCGGGGCGGTGGTGCGCCCATGATCACCCGTCGGTGGAGTTCCTGGCGTAGGCGGGGCGGCAAGGTCCGGAATGGCGGAAGGCGTGGATGCTGACACCGTGACTGCGGGCGGTCATCGACGCCCCGCGCACGGAGATCGGCTGTCCGAAGCGGTGGATGGCTGGTCCTTCGGTCTCTTCGCCGATCGCTTCGCGGAGCAGGACGGCTGCGCGCTCGCTGATCGGCGCACTGTCGGGGCCAGGCTTGGCCCGGTAGTCTACCTGCGCAGTGCGGGCATCGAGGTCGAGGTCACGGACGTCCAGCGACAGGGCTTCGCTGAGCCTGATCTCACCGTCCCACAGGAGCGCCCACAGGGCGCGGTGTGCGGCGGGGATGTACTCGTTGGCGAGGAGTTCGTTGAGCTTCTCCTCGGTGATGCTGAGGGTCGTCATGGGGGCAGTGTCCTCTTTCGGGCCTACTCCTGCCGGGGGTTCGCACACGGCCATCTGCGGAATGCCAGGGATGCGGCGGGCCCCGCACGGTGGCGGGGCCCGGTGGTGGCGGTCGCGCCGGCCAGTCAGGCTGCGGCGCGCTTCTTCCACCGATCGTCGATGAAGTCGAGCCCTTCACCCGTCGCGTAGGCGACAGGGAACCGGAAATTAGTCCAAGTCATGCTTGTCTGACAGGAGTTGCGCGAGTTGCACGCGCTGGTCGTGAAGAACCCTGTCTCGCCTCTCGCGCGCCCGGCCGAGCCATTCTTCGATCACGCGAATGTCGTTCTCTGCGTTGTAGAACGCGATCAAGAGGTCAACGACGGCCTCGTTGTCATCTTCGTCGAGCTGGTCGACCACGTCGTCTGGCAGACCGAGTGTTCTGCAGATGAGTTCGTTCGTGTCTCGACATGGGATCCCCCACTCGGCAGGGGCTCCCGATCGCGTCATCAGTGGGGGCAGTTTTACTGTGCGGCCGAAACCGTTCACGATGCTCTTTGCGGTGCGCTGAGCGTCTACCGTCACTTGTTCGCGTTCCCGCTTCGACAGGATGGGGAAGCTCAATCCCTTGGCGTGTGTGACGACGTCATCGAACTCGACGCCCGTGAAGTACTCCGCGCCATGCACAACGTCGGCCCTGCGCTTACAGAATTCGATCAGAGCCTTCTCGTTCGCACCAGCACGGACATGGGGTGGCGACACCCAATGCCGGTCGATCGAACTCCCGTGGATACGCGCGGCGTTGTTGTGCTGGGCGAAGCGAGTAGCTGCGCTGGATGCCATGCCGACCTTGACGACACCGGAACTGAACTCGATGACGTAGACATACCTTCCAAGGCGGGACTTGCCTGGTAGGCCTGCGAGAATAGGCTGTTCGTCAGCCATGAGGACCACACTCCTCTGGTCAGGCCCCTGTCTGGTGTTCCAGCACCCGCAGGGGCCGCTTTGTGTGTCCATTCTATCGGTCAATACCACCGCGATTACGACGAATCGAGAATGACGCTCCGTCCGTTGTCGCAGGTCACGGCTGCTCCTCGGTTGCTGCTGGTACGTGCGCGTACCCCGGGCATTGCACGGGGCGCATGCCGGGCTGGGGTTCCCACCGGTGCGGGTCGTGGCGGTCGCGGAAACGGGCGGAGCTGCACGGCAGTACGGTCGCGGGCGGTTCGTCTCCGGGTGGCGGGAGCGGCTCGCTGAACATGCTCGCGATCTTGTCGTACAGGGGCGGGCCGTCGGCTGCTGGTTCGTGCGCGGGCTCGTCGAGGGCGGCGAGCGTCGGGCACGGGTAGCAGGTCCGGCAGCGCGCGCAGAGCTGACTGTGCTTGTCCGTGTGCGTGCAGCCGAACGCAGCCCAGGACCAGTCGGGGGCCGGGGCGTGCAGGGTACGGATCTCGTCGAAGACCAGCCGCGGTCCGGCCATCGCTTCGTCGAGCAGTTCGGTGACCGTCCGGCAGACCCGTTCGTGCTGGTCCGTGAATGTGGGCTGTTGGGGGCCGGGGATGGCGATGGCGTCCCAGAGTGCGTCGGCCTGTTGGACGGTGAGGCTGTGGGTGTCGGTCATGGGGTGGGCTCCGGGAGGGTTTCGTCGATGAGGTTGGTGGGGATCGCGACCGGATACTCGACGGCGAGCGCCTGGACGCGGGCGAGCGCGGCCAGTTCACGCTGGAGCTCGGCGAGGACCGCAGCACCGAGCGCCTCGTAGTCGACGCCGTCTTGCATTCGGCACCAGTGTTCGTCGGCCTCTTCGAGCGCTCGGGTGATGCGCTGCTGGAGCGGGTTGTTCGGGGTGGTTTGGGTGTGCTCATCGCTGGGCGGGAACGCGATGGTTGTGTTGTGGGCGCGGGCGTCGAGGTGGGCGATACGCCGCTCACGGTCGGGGTCGGTCACTTCTTCCTCCTGGCTGCGCGGGCGAGGGCCCGCCGTGTGGCGCGGTTGGGTGTGGGGTCGGGTGCGTCGTCGGGGATGACGGTCTCGGTGCGGGCGAGTTCGGTCTGCCAGGTGACGCCGGGACGGCCGGGGTGTTCGCCGCGGGGGCTGCTGCTGACGGTCACGGCTGGCCTCCGAGGATTGCGCGGGCGACGGCGAGGGCTTGCTGGAGCGTGCTGTGGGTGATCTGTGCCGCGTAGCCGTCCTGTTCCAGTTCGATGTTGAGGAGTTCGGTGGTGACGTTGCCGAGGCCTTGGACGGCTTCGTGTCCGGCGGCTTCGTGCTCCAGCCAGTCGGCGAGGGCGAGTCCGACTGCGGGGTCCATGGCGGCGGCGTATTCGCCGTGCTGGGTGCGCATGCCCGGGTGCATGCCGCGTCCGTAGGGGCCGCTGGAGCCTCCAAGGAGCAGTTTGATGGCGGGTCCGTCGGGGGTTTCGGCGTAGAGGTAGCCGGTGCGGTCGTCGCGTTTCGCGAAGTGCCAGCGTGTGGTGGGTTTGTTGCGGCCGTCGGTGGATGCTGCGGTGGCGAGTGCACGCAGCCGGGTGGCGGCGGTGCGGAGTTCGTCGGCGGGGCTGGTCATAGGTACTCCTGGCTGGCGAGTCGGATGGTGCGGATGCGTTTGATCTGCCACGGGGTGAGGCCTTGTCCGTGGAGGTCGCGTTGTTCGCTGCCGGTGATCTTTTTGCCTCGGCGGGGTCGGGGTTGTGGGGTGGCTTCGGCCCAGGTGGGTTCGCAGTCGGGGAGGGCGAGCTGCACGGCGGTCACGGCTGGAGTTCCCGTCGGCATCCCCAGCAGGTGACTTCGACTTCGGGCGGGGCGTCGACGGCGCGTCGGTCAACTGTGAGGCCGCAGGCGGTGAACTCGGCGTCGCCTTCGGGGATGACGCGGGATGCGTGGACGCCGACGGTGTTCCGGATGGCGACGCGCTTCGGGTATGTCACGGTCATGGCTGCTCCGTGGTGGTTGGTGTCGTCCCGCTGGCGGGGGCGGCAGACGGGGGACGGCGGTCAGTTGGTGGGCCAGAGGAAGACGGCGGGCACGGCGTCGTCGGGCGCTTGGGACCAGTCGTCTGGGTCGGTCTCGGCCATCCGCTGCGCTTCGGTGAGGTAGCGCTCGCCGCTCCAGCTGGCGTCGGCGAGGTACATGCCGGGGTCGACTTCTACGAGCGGGGAGTGGCCGTTGCCTTCGGCGTCTTTGGCGAGGATCACGATGGTGTCGTCGGGGAGGTTGAGGGCGTCGAGTTGGGCGCGGAGTTCGGCGAGGGTCATGGGTGCCTCGTTTCGGTGTCTGGGTGAGGGCAGGTCAGGCTTCGGCGCCGCAGGTGCGGCAGGTGAACCCGGTGGGTGGCTTGTCCATGCAGGCGAAGCAGCCGGGTGGGGTGAGGAGTTGTTCGGGCTTCAGGCCGAACACGGTGGCGAGGGCGATGAGGTCGTCGGCGATGACGGCAACAGCGGGCCGGGCGGGGTCGCGGTTGCGTTCGATGCGGCCGATGGTGAGGTAGCCGACGGGTTTGCCTGCAAGTTCGGTTTGTCGGGCGACTTCGCGGAGGGACCAGCCGTGTTCGGTGCGGAGGGTGTGGATGTGGGCGCCGACGATGCGGGAGGTGGGGAGGTCTTGGGCTAGGCGGGGCGGCATCAGGCGCTCCTTGGGCTCTGGGTGGCCGTGTGCAGGCCTCTGGGGGTTCGGGTGGGGTGTTGGTGGTCGGCGGGTCTGTGCGGGGCTGTGGCGGGCGTCTGCGGCTTCGGAGGTCACAGGCGCCCGTCTGCGGGCCGTTGAGCGACCGGAGGCATCCGAGTGCCGTCCGGCCGCTCCCGTGCGTCTCAGCGCCCGCACAGAGCCGCCACGGGGCTACTGGGGGCGGCTCAGGCCCCGCAGTCGTGGTCGTCGGGCTCGAAGGGCGTCCCGTTCTCGTCGTGCAGGACGAGTCCGTCGTCCTCGTCGTACCAGCCGTCGCCGGTCGCGCCGCAGTTCCCGCATTCCCAGGTGCCTGCGAGGCTGATCCCGGTGAAGCCGCCGCTGCTCGTGGCCATGGTCAGGCCTCCTCGTTCGTCTCGGGCTGCCCAGACCCCGTGCTGGTGTCGTCGTCCACGCGCTCGTGCTCGCCGGACAGGCACAGGACGCAGAACTTCGTGTGCGGCCCGGAGTGCTTCACCCGCTCGCCGTCCTGTGTCGGCTCCTGCCGCGCCTCACGGGCGGGCTGGCCGCCGTACACGCACTCGCCGTCCTCGGTCGCGCACGCCGTCTCGGACTGGGCCTCGCGCAGGCAGTTGCCGGAGATCGACGCCCGGCACTCCCGGCCCTGCGCCTCGCCAGCCAGACGACGTAGCGCGTCCACCACGTCGTAGGCGCCGCCCGCCCGGTGGTCGTCACCGGCGGCGTGGATCCGATTGGCAACGTCCTCCCCGGCATCGGCGGCGTCCCGGAGCACGGCGGCCCGGTCGACGGCCGCGGGCCACACGGCCAGGACCGCATCGGCGATCTGCTCGGGTGTCCCTTCGACGACGGCGAGCCTTCCGTGGTGCCAGACGAAGGGCTGGATGCGCTCCTTGGCGCACTCCTCCTCGGTCTTGCCGCAGTCGCCATTGCAGGTGGCGTCGCGCACTGCTTCGGCGATGCGGTCGCGGAGTGCGGTCTGGTCGGTGGCGGGCGCCGGGACAGCCTGTGGTCCATCAACAGGCACAGGAGGACCAGCAACAGGCTCCACCCCAGTGGACGGATGCCGGACCACCGCCACATCACGAATGCCGTCACGGTCTTCGAAGGCGCTCTCAATCCACGACTCGGCGTTCCAGACGAGGTCGTTGTGATCGAAGTAGTAGTCGCGGCCGGGCTTGGTCTCCACGGTCACGGTGAACACAGCGCGGAGGCTGCGGGCGGTCTCGGTCTGGTCGGTCATCGGGTCTCCTCGTGTGGCAGGGTGTCGGGGGCCGGCCGGGGCGTGATAGGTGCACGCCCCGGCCGCGCGAGTAGCCAGAAACAACTGGCCACCGAACTCACTCCTCCAGGACAGACAGGCACCCATGTGCTGCCGTCCCCCAGGAATGCCAGCTGATCTGGAACGGGCGGCCGTCACGGTCGAGCACCGTGAACACCCAGTCGCCGCGACGGTCATGACCGCCCAGGCGCTGCTGGAACGACTCCAGCGAGACCTCGGTGATGACCGGCTCGCCGCGGTCGGTCCAGATGTCGATGAACCGGCTCACCGGATCCACGTCCAGTCCCAGCCGGCGTCCGGCTCCAGTTCCTGTAGGCGGGCAACGAGGGCTTCGGCGTCTTCGAGGGCGGAGCCGGCGAAGGTTCCGGCCCATCGGCCGGTGGCGTCGGCGACTTCGAAGGTGTTGGGGATGTTCATGCTGGGTTGTTTGCGGTAAGCGGTTGAGTCCATGGCTGCTGCTCCTGGTGGTTGGTGTGGGTGTGGTTACGGCCGCGGCACGGCAGCCAGTACTGGGTTGCCGGTCATGCCCAGCACCCCAGGAAGTCGTCGTCGGGCAGGTCGTAGGGCGGGTTGGGGGCGTTGTCCTCGCCCTCGTCGGACTCGGGGCCGGTGACGTTGTCATCGTCGAGTTGCTGGTCGGTGAGCGGGCGATCGGACACGGCGGTTCTCCTTCGGGTTTGGGTGATGGGGCCAGAGACAGGTCAGGCGGCGGGGCACCGGTCGGCGGGGTGTGACTGGCGGGTGGTCTTCGCTGCGGACCAGTGGTGCTCCCGGCAGGCCTCGGTCACCTGGTCCTGGAGGACCAGCCCGCAGGGGGCCTTGGGGCAGGGGCAGTTGTCTTCGATCTCGTGGCTGGTCCAGGAGCGGCCGATGTGGTTGCCGCTGTACGGGTTCGGGCCGGTGTCGGTCATGGGTTTCTCCGTGTTTCTGCTGGTGGGTGGGGTTTTACGAGCGGGCCGCAGACAGACGGCAGGAGGCGGGCAGGTTGGCCGCGAGCCGAAGCAGGACATCCGCGTGACACGGCTTGTCCAGCGGGCACGTGCAGGCGAGGTCCTTGCCGCGCAACAGGTGCAGGTCGTCGAGGATCCGGCGCCGGTCGAAGACCTGCTTGCCGACGCGGTAGGTCTCCTCGTACCAGCCGCCCTCGGCGCCGACCCGCAGCCACTCGGCGTAGTTCTGGGCGCAGGCACTGTGCGGGTCGCCCATCTCGGCGTCGATGGCGTCCTTGATGGTGAACGGGTTCCCGAAGCGGGAGGGCCTGCTGACGATCACCGCGTTGTCGGGGAGTCGCCAGCCTTTGGTGCGTCGTCGTTGGATGCGGCGGGGTGTGCTGGTCATGGGGTGTCCTTTTGTGGTGGTTGGGTGGGGTGTGGGTGGGCTGAGGTTGAGTGGGGCGCCAGCGGGTGGGGTGACGCGGCCGGTCACGGGTCGCCCCGTCCGGCCCGCGGCCTGCCGGTCTTCGGCGGGAGCAGCCCGTCACGGATCGCCATCTGCCGCACCGCCCGCTCCACCACCGCGGCCAGGGCTTGGCCCGGGTAGCAGGCGGCGATGATCTGCTCGGCGGCCGGCGTCAGGTACTTGCGGGCGCTCGGACGGCGCTTCGGGGCGAGACTGCCGGTCACGCGGCGGCTCCCTGCTGGTGGCGAACAGGACGGGCGGCGAGGGCAACCTCGCGAGAGCGTCGTAGCCGGGCCAGGCGCGCTTCGACGTCGGGCTCGGCGCGGCCGCCCCACTCCCCGCGGCGCACCCACTCGCGGCCGATCCACTCGGTGTAGGCCGGCGGGATCGCCTCGGTGAGTTCCTCGTGGACGTCGGTCCACCAGATGCCCATGGCCTGCTGCATCTCGGCGACGTTGCCCTTGCCGCCGCCCTTGCCGTAGGCGGCGATGTACGGGCCGTCCCGGTAGATGCCGTGCCGCCAGCCTCGGACGGGTCCGCGGTGCTTGCGGTGCGGCATGGGGACGGCCGGGGCGCAGCCGATCCAGCCGAGTTCGAAGTCGCGGTGGCGGATCACGCCGAGGCTGAACTGCTCGCCGCAGAGAGTGAGATCGCGGCGAAGCGGGGCGCCGGGGACGTTTTCCATGACCCAGTCGACGCCGTACCACAGGCACAGCTCGCGCATCTCCGGGATGAGGTCGACGTAGGAGCGGCCGCGATTGGTGCCCTTGGTCAGTGCGGTGTGGGCCTGGCAGGGCGGAGAGGCGTGGACGAGGTGGAAGTCCTGGCAGCGTTCACGCATGACGGCGAGAGCATCGGCCTGGATGAACTCGAAGGGGTAGTGGGGCCGGTCGACGATGTCGACGCCGACGACGTCGAAGCCGGCCAGCCAGTAGCCCATTCCGGCGCCGCCGGCGCAGCAGAACAGGTCGAGGACGCGGGGGCGACGCGAGCTCACGCGGCGGCTCCTTCCTGGTGGCTGGTGTGGTTGTTGGGGTTGCCGCCGCAGCGGGCGCACGTGCACACGCCGGGCGGCGGAGTCGGGCCGGATACGGCGGCGAGGGCGTTCATGCGGCCCTCCCCTGTCGGCGTTCGCGGGCTCGGTGGATTTCGGAGTAGGCGGACAGCAGCCGGCTGGTTGCCCAGCGATGGCCGCAGCTGGGGCACTGGTAGCCGTGGACGATCGAGTCGCCGCTCCGCTTCTCGGCGGCCGGGTCTATGCCGCGCTCGCAGCAGTTGGGGCAGGAGTCGGTCATGGCGATCACGTCCTGGCCATGTCGACGAAGCGGCTGTAGTGGCCCTGGAACGCGGTGGTGATGGTCGCCGTGGGGCCGCCGCGGTTCTTCGCCACGATGAAGTCGGCCTCGCCGGCCCGCGGTGAGTACTTGTCGTAGGCGTCTTCGCGGTGCAGGAGGATCACCATGTTGGCGTCCTGCTCGATGGCTCCGGATTCGCGAAGGTCGGAGAGCAGCGGCTTCTTGTCGCTGCGCTGCTCGGCGCCGCGGTTCAGCTGGGACATGGCGATCACGGGAACGTGGAGCTCGGCGGCGAGCTTCTTCAGGCTTCGGCTGATCTTCGCGACTTCCTGCTGCCGGTTCTCGCTGCGGCCGGACAGTTCGCCTTCCATCAGCTGCAGGTAGTCGATGACGACGAGGCGAAGGTCCCGCTTGCGCTTGATGCGCCGGCAGTGCGATCGGATCTTCGTGAGAGTCAGGCCGGGGTCGTCGACGATGTCGAGCGGCGCCTTGTTGATCAGCGGCCAGACTTTGGCGAGCCGCGCCCAGTCGTCGTCGGTCATGCCGTTCTGGCTCTGCATGTGATGCAGGGCGACCTTCGCCTGAGCGGACGCGATCTTCATTTTGAGTTCGGTGCGGGACATCTCCAGGCTGAAGAACACGGCCGGCAGGTCGTCGACGATCGCCGCCTGGCGGATGATGTCCGTTCCCAGGGTGGTCTTGCCGATGGCTGGCCGGGCCGCAATCACGACCAGCTGGCCCGGCTGTAGGCCGTTGGTCAGAGAGTCGAAGTCGGTGAACCCGGTGTTGACGCCTCGGGCCGGCCCGTTCTTCTGAAGTTCTTCGAGCTGCTCGATGAAGTCTTCGCCGTCGGCGCCGATGAGGGTGTCCTCGTCGCCGCGATTGGTGTCGTCGACGATGCCGTCGACTTCGGCTCGCAGGTCGTCGAGGAGTTCGCCGGTGTCGTCCACACCGCTGGCGATCTCGCTCAGGGTCCGGTGACAGGCCGACTGCAGGTTCCGCAGTACGGCCCTTTCGCGGACGATCTCGGCGTAGTGCTCGGCGTGGCTGGTGCTGGGGACTTGCTGGACGAGGTGGTGCAGGTAGGGGGCGCCGCCGATGCGGGTGATGTCGCCGCTCTTGGTCAGGTCGTCGGCGAGGACGATCGGGTCGACGGGAGCGCCGAGGGTGTACCGGGCGACGATCGCCGAGAAGATCGTCTGGTGGGCGGGCCGGTAGAAGTCCGCAGGGTTCTTGATGATTTCGGTGACGTCGGCAATCGCGTCCCGGGACAGCATCATCGCTCCGAGAACACCCATCTCGCTGGACATGTCGGCCGGTGGGCGCTCGTCGCGCCGCTGCTCGCCGTCGAGGTCGTCCTGGGTCACTTGTTGCTGTCCTTCCTGCGGTCGGCGCCGGTGAAGTGGGCGACAGTCGCCCCGTCGCCGAGGCGGGAGGAGGCGCGGTCGCCGAGGACGTCGCGGATCTCGCGGCCGATCAGGTTGGTTGCGATGAGCGTCGGCCGCCGGTTCTGCCAGCGGTTGTCGATGAGCTCGCTGATGGCGTCCGCGGTCCAGTCGTTGACTGCACGGGCGCCGAGGTCGTCGATGGCATACAGATCCGCGTCGCGCCAGGCGGTGAGCCGCTCATGGTCGACGGGACGGTCGGTGGCGAGCTTGACGTCGTAGGTGGTGGCGATGCGGAACAGACCGCCCCAGCCGGCGCGGATGAGGGTTTCGTTGAGCTTCCACAAGTGCCAGGTCTTGGTGGTGCCGATCTCGCCGGTGAGGATCAGGGATCCGTGATGGCCGGCGAGGTAGTTGTTCATCCAGGCGTGGACGTCGGCTCGCAGGTTGCCGGGGTCGGCGAAGGCGGCGGGGCGGCGGTTGAGGAAGGCTTCCAGCCGGAAGGCGACGGCTTCGGCTTGGGCTTCGGACCGCCAGGCGGCATGGTCGTGTGGGTCGTAGGCGGCGGTGTTCATGATGCGAACAGGTCCTCCACTGATGAGTTCGTGTAGTCGTCTGCGGTGTGCGTCTGGGCGCGGGAGCCGGTGCCGTCAACGGCGTGCAGGGTCCGCGACGTGCGACGCTCGGCGGCCTTCTTCGCGTCGTCGCGGATCCACTTCTGCCAGGCGTCCGGCCAAGAGGATCGGCGGGCGCCAGTGGAGCGGTAGTGCGAGACGAACTGGGCTGTCGAGTGGTCGAGGTCCATGCCGGGATAGGTGGCGTTGGCCCAGCGGCGCATCGTGTCGGTGACGGTGAAGCCGTCGATGTCGATGGGCGTCAGGGGGAGGCCGTCAGGCCGTTCGGCGCTCGGCGCGCTACTACCTGAGGTCTCTACACCCACTTCAACCCCCACAAGGGATGGGGCAGGGGCAGGGGCAGGGGCAGGGGCAGGGGAATGCGCGTGTGGCGCGCGCCCGCGCCCGCGCGTTGAGGGTATGGCTGGCCCCTCGTTACCCCCTTCGGGAAGGGGGTCGGAGGGGGTTTCCGAGGGGGGTGCGGAGGGGGTTCGGGAACCCCCTCGCGACGGGTCCGGTTCGGGGGTGCCGAACGCCTTCCGGAGGGTCTCGATGTGGGCACGGACCTGCTCCCGGTTCGACGGTCCGTCCTGCCCCTTGTACTTGGTGGGCTCGTCGCTGAGCTCGTCGAGCGGGATGCGGTCCATTTCGGCGAGCAGCGCGGTCCGAAGGCGGCGCGAGGAGATCTCCAGGGCCCCAGAGACCATCGAGCCCATCACCTTGGGCATGCGCCAGACGCCGTCGTTGCGAACGAAGGAGCGGATGAGGAGTTCCTCGGTGTCGTCGTCCATGACGATGAACCGGGCCTCTTCCAGCCGCTGGAGGAGCTTCTCCAACTCGGCAGAGGTGAGGCCGCGGGCCTTGCGGGACCAGCGCCGCAGCGTCAGGTCGAGCAGGCCGGCGTGGTTCAGGTTCGGCTGCGAGATGAGGAACAGGTAGAGCCGCTGCTCCTTCTCGTCGAGCGCGAGGAAGTCGGGGTCCTCCCAGATGCTGGTGAGAATCCGACCGTGTCCACGGGCCATGAGTAGGTGTCCTTCGGGGAGTGCTGGTCAGGGGCTTTGGGCGTGCGGAACCAGGGCCTCTAGGGAGGCCTGTTCAACCCCTCCCGCTGACGACTATCATAGCTAAGAAAGCCGTTATAGCTAAGGAGTGCAGGATGACCATCGCAGCTATCAGCTACGCTGTGGCCATGAGCGACCGCCCGACCGTGCACGAGAACCAGATCGCCGAAGCACGCAACGTGCTCGGCGAGGTCATCGCCCGTGCACGCTTCGCCGGCGAGCCGACCGTTCTCATCAATCGCGGCAAGAAGGCCGCAGTGATCGTGAGCTACGAAGACTTCGGTACTCTCTGGGAGCTGCGCGGGTACGTGGAGGATCTGGAAGGGCTCGACACGCCAGACGCCAGGCACAGGGCGCGTGTTCTGCGTGAAGCCTTGGATCTCGCCAAGGGGCGCGCGCTCGACTCGTCCTGACATCCCTCCTCCTTCCGTCTCCTTCTGGTCCCGCTACGGCGGGGCCGTTGTCGTTTCAGCTGGCGGTAAGCCAGTAGCTGGTGGGCCGGTGCGCGTCGCAGCGCCATCCGGCGGCGTACAGGCGAGCGGGCTGCCCACACTTGGGCCGGCCGGTCTCGCAGATGCCAGGGACGGGGCGCGGGATCGCAGGCGCGATCAACTCGTCCAGCGCCTCCGCGGCGGTCTCATCCAGTGGGACGGCCGGGGGACGCATCGCCTCCAGCTCGGCCTCCTTGGCGCGGGAGTGGCCGAGGCGGGCGCCGTTACTGGTCTTCGTCCGCTCTGGCGACGCATCAACGAACAGCGGCTGCGCCGCTGGGCCGGCTATATAGGCGACGTACTGGTCGTAGGACTTCCGGTCCGTCCAGAAGAACCGAGGCGCGCGGATCACCTTGGCGTCGACGACCGGCATGTACGTGCCGACGGGGGCGCCGCGAAGTACGTCGTCCAACTGGCCGGCCGTGACCGTTCCGCGAGCGTGGGACTTCCCGCAGCCTGCGAACTTCCCGTTCGGGCATTCGTGGCCCTCACGCACGGTGCAGGTGTAGATGTCGATGCGGTAGATACCGCCTCGGAACTCGTGCCGGTAGTTCGGGTTCTCGATCACCCGCAGGGGCAAGCCGCCGTCCGTGCGGAGAATCGGCACCAGGCCACGGACCTTGTCGTGGGTGGCGTGCCACATCGGTGTGCGTCCGACCGCGAGGGCGAGGCGGGTCCTTTCGGGCGCGCTGTAGCGGCCAGTGGCACTGAACGGGGAGTGCTGGTGTTCGTAGGCGATAGTGAGGGTGCCGGTGAGCAGGACGTCAGCGCGGGTCTTCATGTTGGGAGCCCACGCTTCGCGGCGCGGCTTGTATCCCTCGACCTCTCCGATCTTGAATGCCCGGCTGTTGTAGGCCCGGTGCTCGGCCGTTTCCACGGGCTCGTAGTCGTGGTCTGGTCGAGATTCGCCCGGCTGGTGACTGATGACACGGGTACCGCGACTGGTGTTGTAGGTCTTGAGCCACTGGACTTCGCGGTACAGCTCCCAGCACTTGGCGCATTGGACGAGCTGCGCCTTCGGCGAGTTGACGTTCCGACCTCGAAGCTGCTCCCACTCGGCGTTGGTGAGTTCAGCAGCGTCGACGATGCCGCGGTCGTTCTTGCGCGCGTATGCATGCAAGCTGGCGTCGGTGACGATGATCTGGTTGTTCAGCACTCCTGCTCACTCCTTCCAGTGGGTGGCGGCCCCGCCACGGCGGGGCCGTTGTTGTGTGCGGTCTAGGCGGCTGCGCGCCGCACCCGTTTCCGCTGCGTCTTGCTGAGGCCGCCCCAGACGCCTTCGGGTGCGAGTCCGTCGTAGGTGTGGAGCTGCTGGGAGTGCGTCCCGCATTCGTCCCGGACTGGGCAAGCACCGCAGATGCGTTTGGGTTGGCGGCTGCCGGCGCCGGGCTGTAGGTCGATCCACGTGTCGGGGTCGGCCTGCGCGCAGAGCGCGTCGTCCATCCACGCGTAGCGGTCGGCGCTCATGCGGCGACGTCCACGGCGTATTCGGGGTGGTCACGGAAGGCGTGGTCGAGGTAGCTCTTGTGGACGCCGAGCCGGTCGGCGGCGGCTTGCCGGTCGAGTCCCGCGAATCGCATGACCTCGTTGGCGTCCTGCGCGATGATCAGGCGGCGGGTGATGCCGTACATGGGCTCGAAGTCCGGGTCGTCGATGACGTCCATGCGACTGTTCCAGTAGGCGATCGTCGGCCAGCGTTCGGCGGCGGCCTGCTCGCGGATCCGCTTGACCGCTCGCGGGTCCTGGCGGGGCGGCTTCCGTGTCTTCAACTGCTCGTATCCGCGGGCAACCTTGGCGGCGGTCGCGGCGTACACGGGGCGGTCTTCGCGGCGCATGAGGTCGCTGATGTAGCGGGGGTGCACGCCGAGGGGTTCCGCCATCGTGACGAGGAGCCAGCCGGCGGCGCCTAGGGCTTGGATGCGGCGGTGGGTACCGACGTTGTTGGTGTAGCCGGATGCGGCGGCTTCGGCGGTGACTGCGAGGATCCGGCGGGCGATGTCGGGGCTGGTGGTGTGCTTGCGGGTTCGGCATCCGCCCTTGGCGGGCAGAAAGGCGCGGACGGTCCAGTCGTTGACGCCCGACAGGAGAGCAATGCGGTAGGTGTTGGTGCCGGCTTCCTGGAGGTTGAGGATGTGCTGGCGGACGGGTTCGGCGTCGATGAGGGTGGGCTGCCCTTCGCGCTTCTTGCGGCGCAGCTCGCGTTGCCACTGGTTTTTGCGTTCGACGCACTCCGGGCGGCGGCATCCGTAGTCGGTGTAGCAGGTGAGGTTGTTGTGGTGGGGGGCTTCTCCGGTACGGCGGGTCACGGTGTCTCCTTCCGGGTCTGGTTGCTGGCGGTGAGCACGTCGGTGTCGACCTGGTTGTCGGCTGCGGGTGCGGGGAGTGCCTGCAGCTGTTCGTTGATCCACTGTTCGGCGGTGCGGAGGCTGCGCCAGATGCGGCGGCTGGCGGCGAGGACGAGTGCGGCGGCGAGGAGGCAGCCGACGAAGACCACGCCGGGCCAGACGGCGGCCACGAAGTCGTAGCCGAAGTCGGCGAGCGGGCTGAGGGTCATCGCCGTCCTCCGATCAGGCAGGCGAGGCTGAGGCTGATGGCGGCAGCAACCAGGAGCAGCGGGACGATGGCGCCGGCGTGGAGATGCTGGAGACGGTCCATCAAGCGGCCCGCCTCTCCGCTGCGCGTGCGGCGCGGGCTGCGGCGCGGGCTTCGCGGCGGCGGCGTGCGACGGCTTCGCGGTGGGCGGCGGGGACGCCGATCCACACATGGACGAGGGACTGGTGGGCGCGCTGGCTGCCGCCAAACCCGTGGTGGCGGATGATCCCCGCGTCCTGCAGTCGGGCAGGGAGGCTGCCCCACTGGCTGGCCGGGCGGGGCGGGTCGGGCAGCTGCTTGCGGGCGGCGACGTCAGCGACGGTGAACGGCAGGCCCGTGTCTGCGGCCTCAACGAACGCCGGCCACACCTCGTCGACCCAGGCCTCGAAGTCGTCGACTATCCGGCGGGTCACGGCAGGAGCCGGGGCGGCGATCTCGGTGCCGTCGAACGCGGGCTGGATGTGCGTCATGACGCGTTCTCCTCGTCGGCGGGGATGGCTTCGATGCGCAGGCCGGGCTGGGATCCGTTGACGGCATGGCGGCGGCCGTCGGGCGACTTGACGATGAAGTCGAGGCCGCGGGAGATGCCGTTGGACCACTGCATGGCGTCGGCGATCTCACCTTCGAAGGTGACGCGGACCCGCGTCCCTTTCCGGGCGAGTGCACGGAGGCGGGCTTCTTCGTCGGTGAGGGCGTGCATGGGCCGCCGCTTCGGGGTGTGCAGGACGGTGACGCGGGTGGGGTGCAGGCCCGGGACCGGGCTGGTGCACGTGCAGGCGATCTGCTCGGGGTCCGGCGGCTGCACCTTGCAGGACTTGTCGCAGCGGCGGCAGTACCAGACCAGCAACGTCGACTCGGGAAGTTGGGTGGTCATCGACTGGCCTCCTCGGTGCGGCCGTACTGCTCCAGTTCGGCGTCGGTCATCAGGCCGTGCGGGATGCGGCCGGTGCGCAGGACGTCGCGGATGTCGTCGGCGGCCCGGCGGTAGGTGGTCGCCCGCTCGTGCTGCTGAAGCTGGACGGGGGTGGGCTCGTCGATGAGGAGCTCGTCGCCGAAGTCCGGGCCGGCCTTGGCCATCTGCTCCCAGCGTTCGGCGAGGGTGGTGAGGGGGGCGTGGAGGTCGGTTTCGCGGGTGGCCGCGGGGTTGTAGCCGGGGCCGGTGTGGGTGAGGGCCGCGAGGAGGCGGCGCCAGAAGTCGGTCATGTGTGGTGTCCTTGTCGGGTGACAGGCCGCCCGCGATTCGCCCGCGGGCGGCCTTCGCTGTGTGCGGGCTACTGCTGGGCGTTCTTGAGCGCCGTACCGCGCTCCTTGATGTAGGCGCCGAGACTGGTCGGCTGGCCCGTGTCCGGGTGCATGAGCGGGGAGGCCAGGAGCCCGCGGGACTCAACCTCGCGGTACAGGGCGAGCAGGCTGTCCGCAGTGGCGTCAGCCGACTGCGCGTCGTCGACGTAGGCAGCCGGGTCAACGGTCTCGGTGCCGTCGTTCAGCCAGTCGAGGAGCGGCTTGGCGATGTCGCGGATCCCGTCGGGCTTTTCCAGCACCTGCTGGTGGAAGGTCGGGCAGCGGGACTTGAGGAACCGCATCCGGTTGTTGATGTCCATCTCGGCGACGATGCTGAACTCGTACTCGACGCCCTTGCGCTGCTCCGCGCGCATGCCGACGGCGACCGGTTCCTTCTTGCCGCGCTCGTTCTCCTGCAGCACCCACTCCGTGTGGGAGCGCATCGTCGCGATGACGTGGCCGGGGAACGACAGCAGAGCGTCGATCATGTCGTTCTGGAGCGGGGTGCCGTCCTTCCAGCCGGCGAAGCTGTTGCCGCCGTACTTCGACTTGGCCTTCTCGACCTGGTCGAGGGTTCCGTCGGTGCCCTTCCAGAAGTGGGAGAGGGAGTCGACGACGACCGTGCCGTAGCCGGCCTGGGCGGCGGAGGCTAGCGCCTTGACGAGGTCGCGCGGGTCGTAGCGGTGCATGTTCAGGGAGTCGAAGTAGATGCCGTTGACGCCGAGGTAGAGGCTTGCCGACTCGCGCTCGGTGTCGATGACGGCGAAGCGCTCACCCTTGTTCAGGCCGTGGGCGATGTTGAGGGCGGTCCACGTCTTGCCGCATCCGGCGACGCCCTGGATGGACATGCGGGCCTTGACTCGGCCCCGGGTTGCGGGCCGGAAGGTGAAGGGACTGTCGTCGTACTCATCGGGCTGCTGGTTTTGGCGTCCGGCGCGGACGGGCTGGCCAAGCGGCTGGTTCATGCGGGTTTCTCCTAGGCGTACTGGCGCTCGACCCACGAGGGCAGCGCGGTCATCGGGTTGGGCATGTAGCCGTGCCAGTCGCCGGTTTCTCGGCAGATGGCGTAGGTGTTGAGGGCGACCGTGTTGAGGTGGCGGCCGATGCTGCGGGCCATCGGGTCGCAGGTGGTGACGACCACGAGGTAGGGCGGTTCCTTCTCCTGCAGCACGAACTGGAACGGCTTCTCGGGGTCGATCAGGTCGAGGGCGAGCCCGGCGTCGAGGTAGTACTCCTGCTGCTGGTGGTAGCCCCAGTCGTGGATCACCTTCGGCAGGTCGATGGGGTTCGCGGACTTGGTGGTCTTGTAGTCGACGATCTGTCCGTCGTGGCGCAGCCAGTCGAAGCGGGCCCGCCGCCAGACGCCGTTGTCCTCCCAGAACGCGGACTGCTCAGCCACGCCGGATCCGGGCTCCAGGAGGGGCGCGGCCTCCTCGTCGGCTCGCAGTGCAGCGGCCATGGCCTTGACCTGCTCCAGCTCGGACGGCTTGAGCGGGGTCTTGCCTTCGGCGCGTATCGCGGCGACCTCTGCCTTGACGGCGTTGGTCGTCCACTTCTCCGCGTTGACGACGACCAGCTCGGGACCGTTGCCGAGGACGAGCGTGTGTGCCGCGGTGCCGAGGTCGAACTCCTTCTTCGGCGGCTCGGGATGCTCGGACCAGTACTTGAACTTTGCGGGGCAGTCCTTGACGAGCTTGCGGGCGCCGGTCGAGGAGAGGCTGCCGCCGGGGATGGGATCCGAGTGGTACAGCTCGGCGTCGATGTCGTACAGGCCGGGCTCGACCTCGGCCGGCGCCTCCGTCGCGGTGGTCATCGGCGCATCCCCCTCGCGGCGCGTCCGACGATGCGGGCGGCGGTCTCGTTGCCGGGGATGGCGTGGAGGGTGTTGGCGGTCCGGCCGAGGATGGCTGCGGCGTAGGCGCCCATCAGTCGGCTGGCGTTGGCGTCGAGCCAGCCGCCGTCTTCGAGTGCGCTGCGCAGGATCCGTTCGGCGTCGGTGCAGTCCTCGCAGAGTCCGTCCTTGGCGAACGGGCCGCCCTCGTCTCCGCAGGCGGCACACGCGAGTGGCGCGGCCTGCTTTGTGGTGCTTTCGGTGCTCATGTGACCCTCTCTGGGGTGTGCTGATGGGTGGCCTCCAGCCCCGACCGGGGGGTGGTGCAGGGCTGGAGGCCCTGGGAAGCCGCGGCGCACGATGGGGGAAGCGCCGACAGCGGGCTATCGGGTGGTGGTGTGGCCCGGGTCGAGGACGGGGCCGAGGAGTCCGGCAGCGGCGGCGGCCCACAGCGGGCGGACGTCGATCGGGGCGGTGGCCTCTTCTTCCGGGCCGCAGGTGTCGCGGACCATCGGCGGCACCGTGATCCGGTTCGCGTTGGCGTCGGCCGCCTTGTACGGGGCGAGTTGGCCCCGGAGGTCGCTGGCCTCCTCGCGGGCCACGCGCAGATCATCGAGTGCCGTGGACAGGTCGATGGCCGCCTGGTCGAAGTCGGCTTCCAGCCGGCTGCGTTCGGCCTTCAACTCGTCGTTCTCCGTGGCGAGGGCGATGAGCTTGCAGGTGGCTTCGTCGAGTGCCGTGTCGAGGACACGGATCTTCTGCACGAGTTGCCAGGGCGTCATGCCGCGGTGCTTGGCCTTGGTCCGCACGTTCTGCAGGAGCGCCATCACGCCGCCTCCCGCAGGCTGGCCGCGGTGTCGCGGAGCAGCTTGGCGGCTTCGCGTTTGCCGTGGCCGCGGGCGTCGTTCCAGGTGACGATCGCGGCGTCGGGGATGCGGGCGAGGATGGCTTCCTCGGCGCGCCACGTGAGGAGGGACTTGCCGGTGTAGACGGGCGTGCCGTGGGCGGCGATGTTGACGGCGCCGATGACGTCGACTCGGCAGTTGGCCGGCCGGGTTCCGGAGGCGGCCTGCTTGTGGTCGTACAGGTCGCGTTTGCAGTGCCCGTTGGCGTCGATGACGTCCGCGGCCTTGGCGAGCAGGTCGGCGACCTCGGCTGTCGTGGGTTCGGTGAGGGTGCTCACGGTTGTTCCTTGCGGGCTCGTATGCGGTCGGCGATGGGTTCGCCGAAGAGGAGAAGGAAGGCGGTCCCGCCGATCAGGAGGCCGTCGACGATGTAGCTCACGGGCGCTCCAGGAAGCTGCGGTCGATGTAGCCGGCGGCCCGGCTGTCGCGGTAGCTGGCCTCGGTGCGGAGCCGGTGGTTGAGGTTGGTGGCCTCGTCCAGCTCCTGCTCCTGTGCGGCGATCAGGGGCAGGGCGCGCTTGATATAGAGGCGGGCGCAGGCGTTGACGAGGCCCGCGGTCGGCGACAGGTACGGCGACGGCAGCGGGGCGGTCATCACGCGGCCTTCCTGGTGCACCGGTCGGTGAGCGTGTTGGTGGCGGCCGTCCAGGTCTGCGGGTGGTCCCAGTTCGCGCCCGGCCACGCACCCTGCAACAGGGCGGCGATCTGACGGGAGCCGCCCGCCTGGAACTTGAGGAACGCGCCGTCAGCGTTCAGGGCGCGGGCCACGAAGTGCCGCTCCCCCGCCCCCGTGGCGTCCGTCCACAGTGGGGTCACGAGGACCGTGACCGCGCCGGGTGCGATCCGCTGAATACGGTGGACCAGCTGGGTCTGATGGCGGCGTCTGCGGGACGCCGACGCCTTCCTCGGGCGCACCGGCAGGGACTCGATGACGGTCGCCATGTCACGCCACCGCCTGCAGCGCGCGGGCCGGCGGCGGGGTGCGCCGGGCATCGATCGCGTCCAGCAGGCAGCCGGCCGCCCCGGAGAGGGCGCCGAGGTCGCGGATGGGCACCGGCTTACCAGCGGCCATGGCGGCTTCGATCGGCGCGTGCACCCTACGCAGCAGCTCGACGAGTTCGGCGAGGGCGGGATCCATGTCCAGGTACATCACTTCGCCTCCTTGGGCGTGGTCGGGGTGGGTGCGAGGAACCTGCGGAGCCGGTCGACGGGCACGTCCAAGTCGGCGATCGGGCGGGTCACGACGCGCTCCCCTCGGACTGCCGGTTGCGCAGTAGCTGCTTCGCCGTCGACATCACCGCGCGATTCCGCTGCTCCAGCCCGGCGCTCCGGTCGCACTGCACGCGCAGGGCCTCGTGGGCTGTTGACAACGCCTCGTTCGTGACGTGCCGCTCCGCCCGCATGCGGTCGAGTTCGTCCAGCAGGTCGCTGATGTCGCGGTCGGCGGCAGCGAGACTCCGCAGCGTGTAGCGAGCGTTCCGGATCTCCAGCAGCCGCGTCTCGCTCAGCAGCTCCCCGCGGCCGGGCGAAGACGGAGCGCTCAGGGCGGCGGCCTCAGCCTCGGCGGCCTTCGCCGCATTCCACTCCGCCTCCGTCACCGGGTCGACGTGGGTGAGGGCGATGTAGGCGCCGTTGCCCTCGACCCAGACGACGCCCTCACGGTCCAGGCCAACCGACTGGGCCTCGGTGCTCGTGCGGGTCACCAGCCGGCGGGCGGACGGGATGTCCTCCGGGCGGGCACCCGGGTACGCGAAGACGAGGCTGCCGACCGGGTAGCAGGCGTTCCACTCGGCGGCGTTCACGACGCACCGCCCTGGTTCCGGCGTGCGGCCTTGCGGCGGCTGGCCGCAGACGAACGACGCGGGCGCCCTGTCGGGTTCAAGCCCACACGCGGATCCGGCTGGGCGGCGGGCTGCTGCTTGGTCTTGTCGGCCATCACGCGGCCACTGCCTTGCGGCTGGCGTCGTACATGGCGATGCCCGCGACGATGGCGTGGCACTGCCACAGGTACTTCCAGTCGAAGTCCTCGAACGACAGATCCCACTCGTCGGGGAACCGCAACGTGACGTCGCCGTGCCGGAACTGGGATACGGCGAACCGAGCGGTCTCCGCGTACTCGATGTTGTGCTCGTCCGAGTTGAGGATCTGCTTGCCGACAGCTTCGACGGTTCCCGGGTAGCGGGACTCCAGGGCGGCGGCCTCCTCGACCAGCCAGGCGCGGAACTTTGACTGCGACCAGGACTTCACCCCGCCGGCGCGAACCTTCTCGTCCCAGTAGTCCGGGTTGATGGTGCGTCCGGCGCGGCTGTCCCGGAACAGGACAAACATGTCGATGGTGTCCGGGCCGAAGCGGTGGAAGTGGAACGACCCGTGGGAGCCGTTGGCGATCAGGTTGTGCGGCCAGGTGACCAGGTCCCACCAGCAGAGGGAGCTCTCGGCCGGGGCGAAGCGCAAATGGCGATACAGGCCGGCGTCGTGCAGCACGGTCATCTCGTGGCTGGCCGTCTCCCGGGCGAACCGGGCAGTGATCTCGGCGTAGTCGGTCATGCCGCACCGTCCTCGCCGTTGATGAGGCGGGCGACGGTCAGGGCGTGGTCGCCTTCCAGGTCGACCGCGAACTCGTCGCTGCCGTCCTGCGCGATCCGCGCCTCAACAACGTCAGCCACCAGGTCGATCCAGTCGGCCAGCGCGGCACCCACGGCCGGCTGCATGAGAGCGATGTACTCGGCGTTCCACGGCTCGCGGATCCCGCCATAGCCGGGCTTGATACGCCCCGAAGCGACCACCTCGGAAGCGACCGTGCCGGTCGGGTAGGCGTGGGAGTAGACGGCGCTCGTCGACGTGGCACGCGGCGACCACACCGTGCTGGTCTTCCACGGGCTCTCGGTGGCGTGCTTCACGTGCTTACGGAGCTTCGCCACAGCGGCACGCAGTTCGGTGACGGGTGAGGTTCGCTTGACCTCGGGGTCGGGTGAGACAATCTCGGGCAACGGTCTGCCTCTCTGTTCACGGATGGTGTGGGTGGATCGGTGCGGCTCTTGGGCCGCGGCGCCCCTGCTGCCGGTGTGCACCCGGCTGGTGGGGGCGTTTGCCGTCTACGCGGCAGCGCGGGCCGGTCGGCGGCTGGGGCGGTGGGTGATGCGCGGGCCGATGCGGCTGGCCTGGTAGTAGGCGGCGATGTCGTCGTCGCTGACGCGGATGACGCCGCCCTTCTTCTCCTGGCTGTAGCCGAGGCGGCCGTCGGCGAGGAGGCGTCGCACGGTGCGGACGCTGCACTTGAGGATCGCGGCGACTTCGCGCAGGTCGTGGTACCGCGGGCCGTCGATGTCCACCGTGGTGGGGGCCGTGGGGGACTGTGTGGTGTTCACTTCACTTCCTTTCAGGGGGGTCGGTGTGGGGGGCGAGGAGTTCGGTCTGGTGTGCGTCCAGGGCGGCTCTGAGGGCCTGGTAGTGGCCAGGTCTCATGCGGGTGCGGGCGCCGCGCTCCAGCTTTCGGAGGTAGTTCGCGGTGATGCCGACGAGGTCGGCGAGCTGCTGGACTTCCATCCCCGCTTGCATGCGCTTGGTGCAGATAGCCGTCCCGTCCACTGTGTAAGTGGTTGGGGTTTGTGCCATGGGTAGAAGTTACCCCTAGATGACCCTGACGTCTAGCCATAGATGGCCGTGAGTTGCCACTAGTTGTCACCTGTAGGCCCCAGATGGCCTGTGAGCTGGGCAAATGCGGGGTCTCTTTTGGGCCTAAGTCGCCCCCAGTCCTGGCTGGTCCCCGTCAGTCCTGCCAAGATGACCCCATGCCATCCCCTACCGAGCATGATCTTGAGAGGCTGGCGCGGGCAGCCCGACGCCGCCGCGCCGACCTGGGCGTCGCCATGAATGACGCCAACGCCAAGAAGGCCGGCGTCTCCAAAGGCACGTGGCAGCGAGTCGAGAAGGGCCTCCCTATCCGGGAGACGAACTACGTGAAGATCGACGGTCTGCTGCAGTGGGCCCCGGGCAGTTGCGTCCGGGTCCTTGAGGGCCGGGAGCCGGTGCCCGTCTCGGACATGGCGGACGCCGACGCCGCCAGTGTCCAGAAGTCACCTATCCCGCAGGAAGTCATCGACGAGGAGGCGCGCGACGTGATTCAGCTCGCGCTCATCGCGACGGCCAAGGGCACGACGGCCGAGGAGATTCGGGAGATGAGTGAGCGTGTGGTGCGCGACCTGCGTGAACGAGGGCTGATCTAGCGCAAGTTCACTCGATTGACGTACAACCCTTTACCCTTTACCAATCTGTTGCTTACTTTCTGTGCATCACTTGGTCCCGGACAGTCCCATCAGCAACAAAGCGTGGCAGAGTCGTGACACGTCCTTCGAGGCTTCCCTACAGGCGACGCAAGGGGGAGCCATGCAGCAAAAAGACGCGCTCATAGTCGACTACGGGCCAACGTTTGACGGGACGGCGGCTCGCACCGATGAAGGGATCGTCTGTGTGGTTCCGATCCAGATCCGCGACAGACCTGCCGCTCAGGCCTCGATGCGGGAGATGGTGAGGGACCTCGGTGGTGAATGTGGTCACTGCTCGAACTGTCCTCTTGGGCAGGCGGGCTGAGATCATTGATGACGCGGAGGCGAGGCAGGAGGGGTACCTGCCGAGCCTGCGCGCCACCGGCAGCAAGGGGGCGACATGGCCAGACGTGCTCAGGACATCTACGTGGAGTGGCGCGGCAACACCTGCCGCGTGAAGTGGTGGTCCGGCGAATACCACGACGACGGCCGCAAACGCTTCGAGTCCAAGGGCGGGTTCACCGACGAGGACGAAGCCTTCCAGCACGGCCAGGATCGGCTGTACGACATCCGCCACGGCACGCACGTCAAGAACCGTGACGGCGCCACCCTCATGACCGAATGGCTCGACAGCTGGCTCGACGGCCTCGATCACGCCCACCTCACCGAGGTGAACTACAGGTCGATCGTCGAGACGCACATCCGCCCCTACTTCGACAAACGCAAGGCGGCCGTCGGCGACATCGACGTCATGGCCTATCGGGCGTTCCGCAAGCACGTTCAGAGCGTGCTGAAAAAGACCACGGCGACGAAGGTCATGACCATCCTCGGCATGATCCTTGACGACGCGGTGCCCCGGCTGATCAAGGTATCCCCCGTTGAACGGACCAGGCGCCGCGGCAAGTTCACTCGCAAGCAGAAGGAGCGCAAGCGAGACATGCTCGTGGGGGATGTTGAGCAGCTGGCCCGCAACGCGCGCACTCTCCTCGGCGAGCCCGGCTACGCGTTCATCTGGACGATGGCCGTAACCGGGATGCGGCCGGCCGAGCTGTACGGCCTCACGCGTGAGTACTGCTACCCGACGTGGCCAGGATCCGACCTGCGGGCCGACCCGGATGAAGTGGACCGCTACGACGAGGACATGCAGCGGTACGGGAAGGGCGAGGGGCTGATGCCTGCCATCCGGATCGAGCGACAGGTGCAGTACAAGGACAAGAAGCTGACGTTCATGCCGCCGAAGTACGAGAGCTACCGGACCCTGGTCATCCCGCCGTTCCTGGCGGAGATGCTGGAGCAGATGCTGGCCGGCCATGACAGCGAGTGGGTGTTCCCGGCGCTCAACGGCAACAGCCTCGGGGCGATGAACTTCAGCTACGTGTGGTGGCGGCCGATCGCGGACGGAGCTGAGGAGCGCAAGGCGAAGCAGAGCCGATGGGACCGGCCGGCGCTGCCCGCGGTGCCGTCGTTCGCGGGTCGGCGCATGTATCTGCTGCGGCATGGGGCGAAGGCGTGGCTGGACGAGGACGGGCATCCCCGGTTCGCGGTGGAGTCGCGGATGGGTCACGAGGTGCCGGGCGTTGAGGGCACGTATTCAAGCGTGACAGTTGCGATGGAGGGGGCCATCATGAAGACGATGCAGGAGCGGTGGGAGCGTCTTCAGGAGAAGCTGGGGCGCACGGAGAGCTGACGGGTTTCCCAGTTCTTTCCCACTTGGTCCGTTTGGATCAAGGGTCTTGCAGGTCAACGGCCCAGCAGGGGCTGAGATTTCAAGTACTACGACTTCTTCATCTACGGCAGCGCGGCCGCGCTGATCTTCCCGAAGGTCTTCTTCGACGACTCGGACCCGGCCACCGCCACCCTGCTCTCGCTGGCCACGTTCGGTGTGGCGTACGCGGCCCGGCCGGTCGGGGCGCTGTTCCTCGGACACTTCGGGGACCGGATCGGCCGTAAGAAGATCATGGTCTTCACGCTGCTGCTGATGGGCCTGTCGACGTTCCTGATCGGCTGCCTGCCCACCCGCGCCCAGGTGGGCGGCCTCGCCCCGGTGCTGCTGGTGCTGTGCCGGGTGCTTCAGGGCATCTCGGCGGCGGGCGAGCAGGCCAGCGCCAGTTCGATGAGTCTGGAACACGCGCCGCCGAACCGGCGCGGCTTCTTCACCAGCTTCACGCTCAGCGGCACGCAGGGCGGTCAGCTGATCGCCACTCTCGTCTTCATCGCGGTCTCGCGGATGCCCGAGGACCAGCTGATGTCCTGGGGCTGGCGGGTGCCGTTCTGGCTGAGTGTCGCGGTGGCGGTGGCCGGCTGGTTCATCCGGCGCAGGCTTCAGGAGACCCCGGCCTTCGCCCGGCAGGCGGCGAGCGAGGGTGTCGTACGGCTGCCGCTGGTGACCCTGCTGCGGTACCACTGGGCGGACGTGCTGCGGGTGGTCGCGGGCGCGCTGATCGCCTCGGTGAGCACGATCTTCACGGTCTGGGCGCTGGCGTACGCGACGAGCGACTCGGTCGGGATGTCCAGGACGTCGATGCTGTGGGTGGGCGCGCTGGCGAACCTGGTGGCGCTGGGCACGATCCCGGCGTGGGCCACGCTGTCGGACCGGATCGGCCGGCGGCCGGTGTACCTGATCGGCGCGGTGGGCAGCGCGGTGGCGATGTTCGGTTACCTGTGGGCGATCTCCACCGGCTCCTACCCGCTGATCATGCTCCTCGGGATCGTCGCCTTCGGTGTCGTCTACAGCGCGGCGAACGGCGTCTGGCCGTCCTTCTACGGAGAGATGTTCTCGACCCGGGTGCGGCTGTCGGGCATGGCGATCGGTACCCAGATCGGGTTCGCGGTGGCCGGGTTCGCGGTGACCTTCGCGGCGCAGATCGCGGGTCCGGGCGGCGACGACTGGTCGGCGGTGGCGCTGTTCACGGCCGCGCTGTGCGTGCCGCCGGTGATCGCGGCGCTGTCGGCCCGCGAGACCCGCACGGTGCCGACCGAGCTGCTCGGCGAGCGTCCGGGTGCGGAGGCGGCGCGGCCGGAGACCGTGACGGCCTGAGCCGGTCGCACGAGGAGCGGCAGACACGCGTCCGCCCGGGCCGCTGCCCGGGCGGACGCGTGGGCGTCACCCCTGCGGGAGATCCGGTCCCGCGCGGGCCGGCCGGAGCCGGCCGCCCGACGCCGCCCCGGCCGGCGCGTCGATCCTGCCGGGCCGCGGGCACGGGGCCGGGAACCGGGTGACTCAGCCGGACACCAGAAGCTCCGTCCAGTCCTTCGCCACCCGCTCCAGCGAGAATCCCTCCCGCACCTGTTCCCTGGCCGCCGCCCCGGCGGCCCGCCAGTCGTCCTGCTCGGCGAGGCCGGCGATGGCGTCGGCCATCGCCTCGGGGGTGTCGTGGATCCAGCGCCGGTCGTAGATCTCGTCCGCGCCGGGCCACGGCAGCAGCGCGGGTACGGCGCCGGAGGCCATGCCCTCGGCCGGGGCGAGGTGGAAGCTCTCGTCGTCGCTGGTGGACAGGACGTGCCCGATGCGGCGCAGCCAGTTGGCCACGTCAGGACCGAACTGGTCGAAGACGACGGCCCCTTCGAGCAGCGGCGAGGTCTGCATGCGGTGCAGGATCGCGTCGTAGTGCTCGCGCTCCCCGGGCTTGTTCCAGATCCACCAGTACTCCCACGGCGGCTTGGACTTGACCGAGAGGTGCCAGCGGCGGTCCCGGGCCCGCAGGGCTTCGAGGACGTCGAGGCCGAGGTCGAGGCGTTTGCGGCTGGGCGCGACGCCGATCATGCCGAGCCGGTGGCGGGCGCCGGGCGCCTTGGGCCGGTCGAGCTGGTGCACGTCGACCCAGTTGCCGATCGTGGTGATCTTCGCGGCGGGCCAGCCGGTGCGGTCCCGGGTGGCACGAGCGTAGTACGGGCTGACGCACACCACCCGGTCGACGGCGTCGATGTCGACCTGGCGCGGGTATCCGGCGTCGAGTTCGAAGCGGTGCAGGCGCACGATCAGCCTGCTGCCGCGCCGCTTGTGGCGGCTGTACCAGATCGCCGCCGGGCCGCACCACTCGACGACCACCACGTCGGCCCAGGCGGCGAGGTCGCGGCTCGCGGCCGCGTCGTGCTGGGCGAGCGCGGGCCAGGCGTCGATCCGGACGTCGAGGCCGGGCAGCGCGCGGAGATGGTCGAGGAGACGGGTGAGGAACTTCAGGTCGTGGCCGGCGACGCCGACCCGCAGCGGGCGGGCCCGGGTGGCGACGGCGGCGGGCGCGGCCGGGAAGGCGCGGTCGAGGTGGCCGCGCCAGCGGGCCGCCGCGGCCTCCATCGTGTACTCACGGGCGGCCGCCGCGCACCGGCCGGCGGCCAGCTGCCGGGCCTGCGTGTCGCGTACGGCGACGCAGACGGCGTCCGCCGCGTCCGCGAGGGTGGCGCCGCCCGGTACGAACAGGGGGTAGTCGGCGCCGAGCAGTGCCTCGTGGGCGGGGGTGCGGTTGAGCACGACGGGCAGGCCGAGGGAGCCGAACTCCAGGATCTTGGTGGAGAGTTCGAGGCTCGCGTCGAGGGAGGCGTCGCGCCAGCCGAGACCGAGGTCGCAGTCGGCGGCGAGGCGCATGGCCTCCTCGCGGGGCACGCCGCCGTGGTGGACGACCTCGGGGGTGGTGCGCAGCGCCTCGGCCATGGCGGTGTCGAAGCCCGGGTGGGCCGGGTCTTTGTGGATCTTGTCGCCGACGGTGTGCAGCTCGGCCCGGATGCCGCGTTCCGCCAGCAGTGCGGGCAGCCGGGTCATGGGCAGGGTGTTCCAGCGGGGCGCGAACTTGCCGGTGTAGACGAGGCGTACCGGATCATGCAGGCCGTTCCGGTGCGGGACCGGGAAGCCGGGCTCGGGCACCGCGGGCGGGCTGAGCACGGACCGGCCGCAGGCCTCCGGCACCCAGGCCTCCAGGAAGCAGCGCAACTCCTCCGTCTGGCACAGCAGTTGCCGGGAGGCGGCGGCGATGCGGGCGAGGTCGGCGCGATCCTCCTCGGTCATCTCGGCCGGGGACTGCGGGATGTCGGTGAGGTAGGACCAGATCCGGCCGTCGAAGGCGCCGTCGCCGGCGATCTGCTTCACCAGCCTGCGGCCGCGCAGCACCAGCAGGTCGCAGGGCTCCTCCGCGTCGAGCCGGGCGAGCAACCGCGAGGCCTGGAGGGGCGAGAGGGGGTGTGCGCCCTGGCCGGGGACGAGGTGTTCCTCGTACGGCCGCACCACGGTGACGCCGGGCAGTGCGGCCAGCGGGTCGGTCAGCCTGCCCGTCTCGACGGGGGCCTTGAGAACGAGGCGGGTCCGGCAGCCCGCGCGGGACAGCGCCTGGACCGTCGACTGGGCCCAGACGGCGGAGCCGTCGATGAGGTTGAGGTCCACGTCGCCGTAGACGAGCGCCCGGAGGGTGCGGGTCATGACGGTTCCTTTCCACGCACGGCGAACAGGCGGTGCCCGGCACGCGACCACCTCTCCGGCGGGGCACCGGAGTCCAGGAGCGACCGGCGGACGAGCAGCGGGCGCAGGGCCGGTACGAAGGCGTAGTCGTCGGCGGCGGGGGTGCGGCCCACCGCGTCGGCGCCCGAGAACTCCTGGGCGCAGAGCAGGTCGAGCAGGAGGGTGTCCGGGCGGTCCTCGGTCAGGTCCGTCCAGTCGGCGACCCAGGGTGCGGTGGGCGGTCCGGCGTGGACGGCGACCGAGGCGGCGGTGAGTTCGTCGAGGGCGAGGCCCGCCGGATCGGCGACGACCACCTCGGCCGGCCGGTGCAGCTGGCCGAGCACCTGGGCGACGAGCCGGGCCACGTCGGTGGCGTCGCGGGGTGCGGCCAGCACGGCGATCCGGCGTTCGGCGAGCGGGTCGGGGCCGCCGGTGAGTGCGGCCAGCCGGGCCAGCCGGACCCGGGTGCTGTCCTGTAGGAAGACGTCCCGGAGCCGGTCCCGGCCGTCGGCGACCGGGTCGAGGCGGCAGAGCGCCGTGCCGGTGTCGCCGTCGAGGACGGTGTCCCAGGGCAGCTGGGACAGTCCCGGGGTGGACGATGCCGGGCCGTCCCGCCACAGCACCGCCGTACGGCCCAGCCCCCTTGCCTGGGTGATCAGTTCGGCCAGCCGCCGGTCCAGGTCGGGGGCGAGTCCGGTGCCGGTGAGCGACCAGGGGCCGTCATGGGCCGCGCAGGCGCTCAGCTGGACCAGGAAGACGTCCGGGTCGGTGCGCTCGACCAGCAGCCGTCCGTCGTGCGGCAGCACCCTGCTGACCACCGCGTCCGCCCCGAAGTCCTGGGCGGTGCGGTCGGTGAGCACGCCGGTGATCACCAGCCGGTCGCGGGGCGCCACGGACAGGGCGCGGTGGGAGAGGTGGAAGCGGTCGTCGGTCCCCGGCTCCGGGGCGGGGGCAAAGACCTGGGCTCCGGCGGGACGGCCCTTGGCCTTGCGCTGCCGCCACAGCCCGTACAGCTCGCCCGGCAGCCGGGCCGCGCCGCGCTTCGGCGACCGGGCCGCCGACACCAGCGCCTTGCCGATCCGCAGCGAGGTGGAGCCCTCCAGCATGGCCACCCGCGACTCCAGCACGCCGGTCCGCTCCCGGGCCCGGCGCAGCGCGGAGGAGAGCTGGTCCTTGTCGCGCAGGGCGGCGGCGAGCCGTTCGGCGAGGCCGTCCTCGCGGGCGGACTCCAGGGCGCGGGCGGTCTCCTCGGCGGCCCGCTCCAGGTCGATCAGGCGGGCCCGCTGGGAGCGGGAGACGAAGTCGGCGAGGACGTACTCGTCGGCGATCCGCAGCGCTGTGGCGAAGCCGTCGGCCAGCAACGGGCGGCCGAACCAGTCGTGCGGCGGCAGGAGTTCCCGGGTGCACGCGAACACCGCGCCGGCGTGCAGGTGCGTGTAGCCGAGCGCGGCGGCGTGCAGCACCTGGCAGCGGTGCGCCACCAGGGCGTCGAGGAGGCGGTGGTAGGGCAGGTCGGTGCCGGGGTGGCCGAAGACGATCAGGCCGCGGCCGCCGGGCCGCATCCGTTCCAGTGCGGCGAGACAGTCCGCCTCGGTGCCGTGCAGGGCGAGGTCCGGGCCGTAGCAGAGGAGCATCAGCTCCCCTTCGCCGACGGGCTGTTCGTGCCGGGTGAGTCCGACGCCGGGCGGCAGGTGCAGATAGGGGTCGAGACGCAGGCCGCCGCTCGTCGCGTCCACGACCGAGGTCACGTCGTCCAGGTGCGGGTGGAGCAGATCGGTCAGACGCATCAGCGGGTCCTTGTGAAGACATGGAAGCCGACCCGGTTCTCGCGGAAGCCGTACGGCCGGAAGAGGGTGCGGCTCAGGCCCAGGGGTTCGAGTTCCTCGCGGTAGGCGGCGACCGGCCGGTGCAGGATGTAGTCGCCGCGCGGGACGGGTTCGTCGGTGTTCTCGTCGGTGACGATCAGCCGGCCGGTGATCCGCACGAGTGAGGCGAGGTTGCGCAGGCTCGCCGCCCACGCCGCGTCGTCCAGGACGTGGAAGAGGACGTCCACGCACATCACCACGTCGTAGAGCCAGGGGCTGCGCCACTCGTCGAGGGCGGCGACGCGGTAGCGGGGGCCGCCGCCGGCGGTCCGGGCGTGCCGGACGGCCTCCTCGCTGGCGTCGAAGGCGTCGACGTGGTGGCCGCAGCGGGCGAGGGAGCGGGCGAAGTGCCCTTTGCCGCAGCCCGCGTCGAGGACGAACAGCGGGGAGGCGGGGCTGGACAGGTCGCCGATCAGGGTGAGGAGCTGGCCGAGCCGGATCGCGTAGAAGATCTCGTTGCCGGGCCGGTCCAGGCCGATGTGGCCGCCGGAGGCGAGGTCGTCGCGTTCGCGGTGCCGGTTGTCCCAGTAGGCGAGGGGGGCGTCGGGGTAGGTGCCGGCGGGGGCGCGGACGGCGTCAGTCATGGCGCTCCAGCCACTCGGTGAGCACGCGGGCGATACGGGGGCCGGCCTTGCCGTCCCACAGCGGCGGTCCCTCGGGGCCGGCCGGCGGCTGCCCGTCGAGGACCTTGCGCAGGGCGGGCACCAGTTCGCCGGGCCGGACCAGGCGGTTGGTGCCGTGGGTGACGGTGACCGGGCGTTCGGTCGTGGTGCGCAGCGTCAGGCAGGGCACGCCGAGCACGGTGGTCTCCTCCTGGACGCCGCCCGAGTCGGTGATCACGGCGGCGGCCCCGCGGACCAGGCCCATGAACTCGACGTAACCGAGCGGTTCGAGGAGATGGATGCCGGGCGCGTCGGCGAGTCCCGCCTTGCGCAGCGCCGTCCGGCCGCGCGGGTGCAGGGGCACGGCGAGGTCCAGGTGACCGGCGGCCTCGGTGAGCGCGCGGGCGGCGGCCGCGGCGGCCTCGGAGTCGTCGACGTTGGCCGGGCGGTGCAGGGTGACCACGCCGTACCGCTCGGGCAGCGCGTGGGCGGCGCGGGCGGCGGCCGGGTCGAAATGGTCCAGATGGGTGAGCAGGGTGTCGATCATGGGGTTGCCGACGAAGTGCACCCGGTCCGGGGCGACGCCCTCGCGCGCGAGGTGTCCGACGGCCTCCGGGCTGGTGACGAAGAGCAGCTCGGCCAGCTGGTCGACCAGACGCCGGTTGACCTCCTCCGGCATCGCCATGTCGAAGCTGCGCAGCCCCGCCTCGACATGGGCCACCGGGATGCCCAGCTTGGCCGCGACCAGGGCCGCGGCCAGGGTGGAGTTCACGTCGCCGTAGACGACGACCAGGGCCGGGCCACGGGCGAGGAGCTCGCCCTCCAGGGCCACCAGCAGGTCGGCGGTCTGCCGGGCGTGGCTGCCCGAGCCGACGCCGAGGTCGGTGTCCGGGGCGGGCAGACCCAGCTCCCGGAAGAAGATGCGGGACATCCGTTCGTCGTAGTGCTGGCCGGTGTGCACCAGGACCTGGTCGTGCCCGGTCGCGCGCAGGGCGGCGACCACGGGCGCGGCCTTCACGAAGTTCGGCCTGGTCCCTACGACATGGAGTACGCGGCCGTTCATGTCGTACGTTCTCCGCTCTGTCGGCCTACCTTGGCGACATGGCCCGACGTCCGTCCCGGCACCTGCCGCGTGGTGTTTCTCGGCTCCCCCGTGCAATCAGCTTGGCCGCATCCGTCGCCTGGGGCGAGTTGCGGCACGACCCCGCCCGGGCCGCGCTGCTCGGCGTACGGCTGCTGCCGGGGCGGCTGCGGCGCGGGCTGGAACCCGTCGAGAGACGGCTCGCCGCCCGGGCCCGCGCGGCCGGCCCCGCCGCCGCCCCGTCCGCCGCCCGGGTACCGGCGCCCGCCGGGCGGCCGGTGCGGCCGGAGCCCGGCCGGGTGCTGCACCTGGTCACCAACGGGCTGCCGTTCAAACACGCCGGCTACACCGTGCGCACCCAGGCGCTCACCGAGGCCCAGCGGGCCGCCGGCCTGGATCCGCACGTGGTGACCCGCGTCGGGTTCCCGGTGGCGCAGGGCGTCCTGGACGCCCGCCCGTTCCAGATCGTGAACGGGGTGCCGCAGCACCGGCTGCTGCCCTACCGGCTGCCCTACGGGCAGGGCGCGGTGCTGGCGCGCAACGCCGAGCTGGCCGGACGCCTTGTGGAGCGGCTGCGGCCGGCCGTGCTGCACGCGGCCACCGACCACGGCAACGGGCGGGTGGCGCTGGCCCTGCGGGAGACCTACGGGCTGCCGGTCGTCTACGAGGTGCGGGGCTTCCTGGAGGAGACCTGGCTGACCCAGGCGCCCGGCCGCGGCCCGGACGACGCGTCGTACCGCGCCCGGCGCGCCCTGGAGACGTACTGCATGCGCGGGGCCGATCTGGTGCTGACGCTGGGCGCGGCGATGAAGGCCGAGATCGTGGACCGCGGGGTGCCCGAGGAGCGGGTCCTGATCGTGCCCAACGCGGTGGACGACGCCTTCCTCGCCCCGCCGCCGGACGGGGCACAGCTGCGCGCCCGGCTCGGCATCGCGGCGGACGAGTACGTGGTGGGCACCGTGAGCAGCCTTACTCCACACGAGGGAATCGGCACATTGCTCCATGCGGGTGCCGAACTGCGCCGCCGGGGTGTCCCGCTGCGCCTGCTGATCGTCGGTGACGGACCGGAGCGCGGCAGGCTCGAGGCACTGGCCCGGCGGCTCGGTCTCGGCGCCGGCGCCGCCCTGTTCACCGGCCGCGTGCCGCACCACCAAGTACGCGCCTACCACGGCGTTCTGGACGTCTTCGCGGTGCCGCGCACCGACGGACGGGTCTGCCATCTGGTCACCCCGCTCAAGCCGGTCGAAGCGATGGCGAGCGGTCTTCCCGTGGCGGCCAGTGATGTCGCAGCCCTGCGAGAGCTGGTGCAAGACGAAGTGAACGGACGGCTCATCCCTCCTGAATCTCCGCAGGCTTGGGCAGAAGCTCTCGAAGTATTGCTCTACAGTCGAAACAGGCGGGATGAATGGGGAGCATCCGCCCGCGCGCTGGTGGCGCGTGAACGCACCTGGAAAAGGGTCGCTGCCACGACCCGAGAGGCGTATCGCGCTCTTGGATGTGTCTGAGACCCCGCGCCCGGAACCGCTCACCGTCCGGGCTCTTCGGATCCATACGGCATCTGCCGTTGTTGCCGTCGAGGGCGGAGTGAATCCCTATGCAGGTCGAAAAGGCCGTACCGCTCGGGGAATCGAGCGCATCGCTCGGGGATGAGGAACAGACCGACAGTTTCGAACTGGCCGTCATCGGGCTCGGCTACGTCGGGCTGCCGCTGGCGCGGGAGGCTTCGCTGGTCGGCCTGAGAGTGGCCGGGCTCGACCTCGACCCACGGGTCGTGGAGGGCCTCAACGCCGGCCATTCCCATGTCGACGACGTCTCCGACGAGGACGTCGCGCGGATGCGGGCGGCCGGGTTCACCGCGTACACCGACGACAAGTGGCTGGCCCGGGCGCAGACCGTCGTGATCTGCGTGCCGACCCCGCTCGGCGAGGACGGCGGCCCCGACCTGAGCGCGGTGACCTCCGCCGCGCGGACGGTGGCCGGCCGGCTGCGCCCCGGACGGCTCGTCGTCCTGGAGTCGACCACCTATCCGGGCACCACCGAGGAGATCGTCAAACCGCTCCTGGAGGAGTCGGGGCTGCGGGCCGGCGAGGACTTCGCGCTGGCCTTCTCACCGGAGCGCATCGACCCCGGCAACACCACCCACGGGCTGCGCGAGACACCGAAGGTGGTCGGCGGCTGCACCCCGGCGTGCGCGGCGAAGGCCGCCGCCTTCTACGGCAAGCTCGTCGACACGGTCGTGCAGGCCAAGGGCACCCGCGAGGCCGAGATGGCCAAGCTCCTCGAGAACACCTACCGGCACGTCAACATCGCCCTGGTCAACGAACTTGCCATTCTCTGCCGCGAGTTGCACGTGGACGTGTGGGACGCGATCCGCTGCGCGGGCACCAAGCCGTTCGGTTTCCAGCCGTTCAGGCCGAGCGCCGGGGTGGGCGGGCACTGCATCCCGATCGACCCCAACTACCTCTCCTACAAGGTGCGTTCGCTCGGCTACGAGTTCCGGTTCGTGGAACTCGCCCGGGAGATCAACGCGCACATGCCGGAGTACGTGGTGCGGCGCGCCCAGGACCTGCTCAACCACGAGGGCCGCGCCCTGCACGGCTCCCGGGTGCTGCTCCTCGGCGTCACCTACAAGCCGGACGTCGCCGACCAGCGCGAGGCGCCGGCGGTGCCGGTGGCCCGGCTGCTGCGCGAACGGGAGGCCGAGATCGCCTTCCACGACCCGTTCGTACCGGCCTGGTTCGTGGACGGGGAGGCCGTGCCGCGCGTCACCGACGTCATGACCGCCGTGCGCTCGCACGACCTGACCATCCTGCTCCAGGACCACTCCGCGTACGACCTCTCGGCCCTCGGCGACGAGGCCCGCCTGCTCTTCGACACCCGGGGGCGGATCTTCCGGCCCGGCGTCGAGGTGCTGTAACCGGCCGCTGCCGGACCGCTGTGGCAACTCCCCTGCCGCGGACCGGAGTCGAAGGTCTCCGGGCCGCGGAGTCGAAAGGCGCTCAGATGCGGATACTCGTCGTCACCGTCGTCCACCACCCCGAGGACGCGCGCATCCTGCACCGGCAGATCACCGCGTTGCGCGACCGCGGGCACCACGTCGTCTACGCGGCGCCGTTCTCGGCCCGCGAGGTGCGGCCCCGCCCGGACCTGGAGGGCATCGACCTGCCCCGCGCGGCCGGCCGCGACCGCCGTGCGGCGGTGGGGGCGGCCCGCACCCTGCTCGCCGAACGCGGTCACGAGGCCGACGTGATCCTGCTCCACGACCCGGAACTGCTGCTGGCCCTTCCCGGCACCCTGCGCCGCTGGCGGCGGTCCGGCACCGGTCCGGTGGTCGTCTGGGACGTCCACGAGGACACCGCGGCCGCGCTCGCCATGAAACGCTGGGTACCGGCGCCGCTGCGGCCGCCGCTGCGGCTCGGCGTGCGCGCCGCCGAACGGCTGGCGGAACGTCATCTGCGGCTGCTGCTCGCCGAGGACGCCTACCAGGAGCGGTTCCGCCGCACCCACCCGGTGGTGCCGAACTTCACCACCGCCCCGGCCCGGGCACCCGAACCGCCGGACAGCGAACGCGTCGTCTACGTCGGCCACCTGTCACGGGCGCGCGGCGCACTGGATCTGATAGAGACGGCCCGGCACCTCGGGCCGGGCCTGCGCGTCGAGGTGGCCGGCGCCGCCGACCCCGACGTCCGCGACGCGCTCACGGCGGCCGACCGGGACGGCGTCCTGCGCTGGCACGGCTTCCTGCCCAACGACCGCGCCCTCGCCCTGCTGCCGGGCGCCCTGGCCGGGCTCTCCCTCCTCCACGACCAGCCCAACTACCGCCATTCACGGCCCACCAAGGTCGTCGAGTACATGGCCCACGGCGTCCCCGTCATCACCACCCCCACCCCGCTGGCCGCGGACATGGTCGAGCAGCACGGCTGCGGGCTCGTCGTCCCCTACCAGGATCCGCGCGCCGCGGCGGCGGCGATACGCCGGCTCAGCAGCGACGCGATCCTGCGCCACACCGCGGCCCAGCGCGGCCGGGAGGCGGCTCTCACCCACTTCAACTGGCTGGAGAAGGCGGCCGAGTTCACGGGGTGGCTGGAGGCGTGGGTACGGGAGGACGCCGGGGCCGGGCGCACGCGTGACGCGGCTCGCACAAGGCGGCCGCGCCGCCGCCCGGCAGCGAGGCCGTCACCCGGCCCCAGGCCGCATCCTGGACGGGTCGGCTGAACTCCGCTTTCTCGGCGGTGAGTTCGGCGACGGTGTCGTCAAGGCCGTCGCACAGACGCGTTCACCGCCCCCTACGCGTTGGACCAGCCCCGCTCGCAGAGCACCAACCGGTAGCCGTCCGGGTCCTCGACGGTGATCCCCCACTGGTTCCAGTACGGGTTCGGCGAGGGCACCCGCTTGCCGCCGTGCTCCTCCAGCCGGGCCACCAGGTCCGCCGGCACCGGACCGTCGACGTAGATCACCAGCAGGTCCTCCTCGGTGGGCCGGGGCTCGACGGGCCGGGCGGGCTCGTGCACCAGCTCCAGATGCCAGTCGGCGTCCGCCCAGCCCACCATCAGGAGGTCGTGCTCACCCGGTTCCGGCCCGCCCTCGGCCCGCCACACCACACCGAGCCCCAGCCCTCCCACCCAGAACCGCTCGGCCGCCGCCAGGTCCCGGGAGGGCCGGGCGATCCGGATGTGACTGCGACCGTCGACGGACATCGTGACCTCTTCTTCCCGAGCTGCCGTTTCCCGCTCGGCAGCCTAGGTGCCCGGCCCGCGCGCGGCCATCGGCCGATCGCCCTCGGTCACGGGTCCTAGGCCCCGCCGCCCCGATTCGTCAGGCGCGCGGAATGCCGTACGCCCGCTCCACGCGCAGCCGCAGCACCAGCCGGCGGTCGCGGACCATGGCGGCGCGGTAGTCGTCCCAGTCGGGGTGCTCGCCGCGGACGTCGCGGTAGAGGCGGACGAGCTCCTCGACTGTCGCGTCGTACGGGTCCGCGGCCACCGGCGAGAGTTCCGCGGTGCCCTCGGCGACCGTGTAGGCCCAGCGGTCGGAGCTGGTCACGTGGTAGGAGGCGCGGGGGTCGCGGCGCAGGTTGCGGGTCTTGGCGCGGTCTTCGGTGATCGAGACGCGTACGGTCCGCTCGTCGGGGTAGTACGCATGGTTGACATTGGACAGCTGGGGGCGGCCGTCGCTCTTGAGGGTGACCAGCACCCCGTCGTGTCCTTCGGCAAGCAGCTCCAGAAGAGCGTCCTCGGTCATGTCCGGTGCAACCGCGCCGCGCCCGCCGCGCATTCCCGCGCGTACCCGCAGGCGAAGTCCCTCGGCCGGCGGGCGGGCGGTCGGTGCGCTTCCCGCACATGCCGGCGACGGCGCCTTTCGGGGTGCTCGCCCTGGCCGGGCGGGACCGGGAACCGGCGCTCCTCGCGACCGGCGTCCCGCTGCCGGCCCGTCCCTCGCCCGGGGCCGCGCCGTCCGGCGGGTGCGGCCGCTGGGTGCCGGCTCCGGCGGTGTAGCCGCTGCTCGTAAGGGCGTTGCCGGCCGTGGTCGGCGCGGCGGTGACACGTCCGCTTTTCCGGCGCCTCCTCTATAGCGTCCGTCACACCACACGTGGATGAGCGGGACCATTCCGCTCCTCCTGCGCGACGATGAGGTCCGAGGTCGGACCGCACCGCGGACGACACGACCCAAGGAGAGCGATGGCACAGCTGCGACAGGAAGTCGACCCCGGTGAGGTCGGGCTGGACGTGAAGGCGCTGGACCGCCTCGACCAGCACTTCGCCCACTACGTCGACGAAGGGCGGCTGCCCGGTTACCTGGTGGCGGTGGCACGCGGCGGCCGGGTCGCCCATCTCACCGCACAGGGCCACCGCGACCGCGCGGCCGGACTGCCGGTCGAGGCGGACACCATCTGGCGGATCTACTCCATGACCAAGCCCGTCACCGCGGTCGCCGTGCTGCTGCTCGTGGAGGACGGGCTGCTGTCGCTGGACGACCCGGTCGACCGCTTCCTGCCCGAGTTCGCCGCCCCGCGGGTCCACGTGTCCGGTTCCGGCGACGACATGGTGACCCGGCCGGCCGACGGGCCGATCCGGATCCGCCATCTGCTCACCCACACCGCCGGGTTGACCTTCGCCTTCTACCGCACGCACCCGGTGGACGCCCGGTACCGCGAGGCGGGCCTGGAGTTCTCGGTGCCGGCCGGCGCGGACCTCGCCGAGACGATGGCGGTGTACGCCCGCATGCCCTTGCAGTTCGAGCCGGGCACCCAGTGGAACTACTCGGTCGGCTTCAACGTGCTCAGCCGCGTCGTCGAGGTGGTCTCCGGGCAGGGACTCGACGAGTTCTTCGCCGAGCGGATCTTCCGGCCGCTCGGCATGCCGGACGCGGGCCTGCACATCGTGCCCGAACAGGCGGACCGGCTCTCGGAGTTGTACGGCGAGACGGAGGGCGGCGGCATCGAGGCCATCCCCGGCCTGCCGCTGCGCGGCCGCCCCCGTCTGCTGTCCGGCAGCGGCGGCCTCGCGGCGACGGCGTACGACTACCACCGCTTCATGGAGATGCTGCGCCGGGGCGGCGAACTGGACGGCGTGCGGCTGCTGTCCCCCGCCTCGGTCGGGCTGCTCGCCAGCAACCACCTGCCCGGCGGGGCCGATCTGCGGGCCTACGGCGCCCCGGTCCACCGGGAACCCGGCAACGACGGACTCGGCTTCGGACTCGGCGTCTCCGTGGTGATCGACCCGGACCGCACCCAGTCCCCGAGCAGCCTCGGCGCCTACGGCTGGACCGGCGCGGCCACCACCGCGTTCTGGGTCGACCCCGCCCACGACCTCACCGTGCAGTTCCACACCCAGGTACGGCCGAAGACCCTGAAGATCTTCCCGGAGCTGCGCCGGCTGGTCCACGAGGCGATCCAGGGCTGAGCGCCGTCCGACCGGGCGGGATCAGACCAGATTCGACTCCGGGCGCGGGGCGTCGGCCGCGAACCGGCCGGCGCCGAGCGGGCCGACGTCCAGGAAGGGCGTCCGGCCCAGGTACAGGTCGCGGATCACCTCACCGACCGCCGGTGCCTGCAAGAAGCCGTGGCCGGAGAACCCGGTGGCGTACAGGAACCGGGAGACCGAGGCCGCCTCACCGATCAGGGCGTTGTGATCCGGGGTGTTCTCGTACAGGCCCGCCCAGCCGCCGGTGCGGCGCAGGTCGAGCAGGGCGGGAGCCCGGCGTTCCATCGCCGCGTACAGGCGCGGGATCCAGCGGTCGTGGGTGTCGGTGGCGAAGCCCGGCCGTTCGTCGGGGTCGGACATGCCGAGCAGCAGCCCCGGGCCCTCGGCGTGGAAGTACAGGCTGGTGGTGAAGTCGATCGTCATGGGAAGTGCCGGCGGCAGTCCCGGGACCGGTTCGGTGACCGCGATCTGACGGCGCAGCGGCTGCACCTGTAGGTCGACACCGGCCATCGCGCCGACCGCCCGCGACCAGGCGCCGGCCGCGCAGATCACCGTGCCGGTGGCGATCCGGCCGAGGGTGGTGTGCACGGCGGTGAGGTACGCGCCGTCCCGTTCGATGCCGGTGACCTCGGTGTGGCGCAGTACGCGGGCGCCGTGCGCGCGGGCGGCGGCCGCGTAGCCGTGCACGACGGACTCGGGCGTGCAGTGGCCGTCGTCCGGGGAGTACGCGGCGGCCAGCACTCCGTCGGTGGCGATCAGCGGGGAGAGCCGGGCCGCCTCCTTCGGGGTGAGCATCCGGCTGGGCACACCGAGGTGGTTCTGCAGCCGGACGCCCGCCTCGAAGGAGGCGACCTCCTCGGGGGTGGAGAGAAGGAACAGGTAGCCGACGCGGCGCAGCCCGATGTCGTACCCGATCTCCTCGCCGAAGCGGGCGAAGGCCTCCAGGCTCCGCGCGCCCAGCTGGATGTTGAGCTCGTCGGAGAACTGGGCGCGCACCCCGCCCGCGGCCTTCGAGGTGGATCCGGCGGCGAGTTCGTCGCGTTCGACGAGGACGACGTCGCGGACGCCCGCGCTCGCGAGGTGCCAGGCGATGCTGGTACCCATCACCCCGCCGCCGATGATCACGACCTGGGCCCGAAGGTCCACGCGCGCACCTCCTGTCGGTCTGACCCGATCCTTCCCCGGCAGGCCGGGCGGTCAACGGTGTCTCAGGACCAGTGCGCCACCGCGTCGAGGTGGGGCAGCACGTGGTCGAGGCGCTCACGCTTCGTGCGCAGATACGTGATGTTGTTCTCGCACGGCTCGATCAGCAGCGGGACCGTTTCGGCAACCTCGATGCCGTGCCGTACCAACGACTCCCGCTTGCGCGGGTTGTTGGACATCAGGCGTACCGAACTCACCCCGAGGTCGCGCAGGATGCCGGCGGCGACCCCGTAGTCGCGGGCGTCGACGGGCAGGCCGAGCGCGAGGTTGGCCTCGACCGTGTCCAGGCCCTCCGCCTGCAGGGCCATCGCGCGCAGCTTGGCGAGCAGGCCGATGCCACGGCCCTCGTGGCCCCGCAGGTAGACGACGATGCCGCTGCCCTCGGCGACGACCGCGCGCAGCGCGGCGGCCAGCTGGTCGCCGCACTCGCAGTGCTGGGAGCCGAACGCGTCCCCGGTCAGGCACTCGGAGTGCAGCCGGGTCAGCACCCGGTCGCTGCCGATGTCCCCGTAGACCAGGGCGACCTGCTCGTCACCGCGGTCGTGGTCCAGGTAGCCGATCGCCTGGAATTTCCCGTACACGGTGGGCAGCGGTGCATTGACGACGCGTTCCACGCCCGAACGCCGTGGGGACTTCGTGCCGAGTACGCCGATGTTTTCTGTCATGATCTGATTCCTAAGCAGAGACGAAAGGCCATGAAAAGATGAGTGGTTCGGGCGCGCGTACGGCGGCATACGGCTCGTTGCCGGCGGACACTACGGAAGAGGTACGGACCAGGGGGGCGGGCGTTTCAACACAGGTCGCCGTCCTTCCCGTGGGGAGCTTCGAACAGCACGGTCCCTACCTCCCGCTCGCGACGGACACCCTCGTCGCCTGTGCCGTCGCCCGGGAGATCGCCGCCGGGTACCCGGTGCACCTCCTTCCACCCGTGACCGTCTCCTGCTCGCACGAGCACGCGGCCTGGCCGGGGACCGTCAGCATCTCCGCGGTGACACTGCACGCGGTGGTGAAGGACATCGCCGACTCGCTGCGCCGCTCGGGCGTCGAGGCACTGGTCGTGGTCAACGGCCACGGCGGCAACTACGTGCTGGGCAACGTCGTACAGGAGGCGTCCGCGCGGGGCGAGCGGCTGGCCCTGTACCCGGCCGTGGAGGACTGGGAGGCGGCGCTCGTACGGGCCGGGGTGGAGACCTCCGCGCTCACCGACATGCATGCCGGGGAAATCGAGACCTCCATTCTGCTGCACGCTCATCCCGAATTGGTCCGCCCTGGTTACGAGTCCGCCGATTTCACCGCTGACGACCGTCGTCATCTCCTCACCCTGGGAATGTCCGCCTATACCGAGTCGGGCGTCATCGGCCGCCCTTCCCTGGGGTCGGCGGAAAAGGGGAAGGAACTCCTGGCGAGCTTCGCGGATTCCTTCGGCGCGCTTTTCGAACTGCTCACCGCCGGGCGGGAGTAGCGCAGTCCGGCGTACCAGCGCAGGACCAGGACCACCAGGCCCGGCAGGGCCGCCACGAAGCTGAGGACGCCGTAGACGACGGCGGTGGCGAACCCGCTGTCCGCGCCGAGGCCGGCCGCGGCGAACGCCCAGGCGGTGACGCCCTCCCGGGGGCCCCAGCCGCCGACGTTCAGCGGCAGGCCCATGGCGACCAGGGCGAGGACGGAGATCGGGACGAGGACCGCCACGGAAGCGGCCGAGCCCGCGACCCGCGCGGCCACCACGAACATCCCGACGTGCCCGGCGAGGATGACCGCCGAGGACAGCGCGACGCCCGGGGTGTTCCTGCGCGACAGCAGCGCGCGGCGGGCCTCGCCGAGGGTGGCGCGCAGGGCGCCGCCGCGCACGCCCGGGGACTTGTTCATCCGGATGGCGATCACGATCGCGCAGGCGCCGGCCACCCCGGCCGCCGCCAGCGGGGCGAAGCTGCGCACCTCGTCCCGGACCGGCGAGGGCAGGATCAGCAGCGCGCCCGCGCCGAACACGGTCAACGTGATCTGCCCCGCGGCGCGTTCGAGGACGACCGCGCGGACCCCGCGCCCGATGTCGCCCTCGCTCTGCCCGTGCCTGACCGCGCGGTGCACGTCGCCGAGCACCCCGCCGGGCAGGGCCGCGTTGAGGAACAGCGCCCGGTAGTAGTCGCCGACGGCGGGGCCGAGCGGCAGCCGCAGACCGAGGCTGCGGGCCACCAACTGCCAGCGCCAGGCGCTCAGCACGGTCGTGACCGCGCCGATCACCAGGCCGATGACCAGCGTCGGGGTGTCGATCCGGCGCAGTCCTTCGAGGAAGACGCCGGTGCCGAGCCGCCACAGCAGCACGGCGATGATGGCGGCTCCGGCGAGGGTGCCCAGGTGGGTGCGGACGGCCCGGAGGCTGAGGCGCCGGGGCATGACCGGCGGGGCGACGGGCGCGGCCTGCCGGACCAGGGTGGGGGTGCTCATGAGGTGCCTCCGGTCGGCCGGGCGAGCGCGAGCAGGTCACTGTGGTGCACCACGACCCGCAGTTCACCGGCCGCGTTGGCGGCGAGCCGCTCGGCCAGGTAGGCCTCGGCGCGCCCGGCCAGTTCGGGGCGCTCCTCGACGGCCGCGCCGACCCAGCCGCGCAGCCACTGCCCGGTGAGCGCCTTCTCGTCGGGGCCGAGCCGCCAGGCGCTGGGGTTCACCTTCACGGTGGCACCCCGGTCGGCGAACGCCTCGCAGGCGGCCGTGACCGCGTCCGGGCCGAGCAGTCCGCCGCGCCGCTGGTGGGCGTTGAACGCCTCGGCGATCTCGGTGTCCAGCGGGTGGGAGGGCGTCAGTTCCACCCGCCCGGCGACCGAGAGGGTGAGCAGCGCGGGGCAGCCGGCCCCGGTGCAGGCCTCGGCGAGTGTGTCGACCTCCTCCCGGGTGAGGACGTCCAGGAGCGCGGACGCGGTCACCAGGGAGGCGCCGACCAGCGCGTCCGGGGTGAGCCGGGCGACGTCGCCGCGCCGGGTCTCCACCGTGACCCGGCTGCCGTCGGCGGCCGCGCGGGGCGAGGCGACGGCGGCGAAGTGCAGCAGGTAGGGGTCGCGGTCGTGCAGGACCCAGTGCTGTGAGCCGTCCAGGCGGGGCGCGAGCCAGCGGCCCATCGAGCCGGTGCCGCAGCCCAGGTCGTGCACGACCAGCCCGCCCGCCTTGCCGGGCAGGTTGGCCAGCCGGATCCGCAGCGGGTCCAGCAGATCGTGCGACCGGGCCGCCGCGTCCGCGCTCTCCCGCAGCTCCAGCCACTCGGGGGCGTACCGGGGCGGCTCCTCCGGCCCGGTCTCGCGCAGTCGTACGGTGGCCCGCTCGTCCGTCCGGACGACGGGACCGGCCCCGGCGATCACCTCGGAAGACACCTGTTCGCTCCCTCGTCCCACTCCTGCGTCCGTGACATCCGCCGGCCCCGGCTGCGCGGGAATCGCGCCGACCGGAGCAGTGGTCGTGGTCTCGCCGGTCATGCCGCCCTCCTGGGTTCGTCGGGGAGCCGCAGCAGGACTCCGGCCAGGCTGCGGGCGGTGGCCGCCCAGCCGTCGAGTGCCGCCCGGCGGCCGCGCGCGGCGGCCTTGAGACGGCGGCGTACGTCCGCCTCGCCGAACCAGCCGCGCAGTTCGGCGGCGAGCGCGGCGGGGTCCTCCGGCGGCACGAGGATGCCGGGTACCCCGCCGTCGGGGGCCCGGCCGACCGCCTCGGGCAGTCCGCCGACGTCGGTGGCGAGCACCGGGATGCCGCGGGCGAGGGCCTCGGTGACCGCCATGCCGTAGGTCTCGGCGTACGAGGTGAGGACCATCAGGTCGGCGGCCGCGTAGCTGGCGTCGAGGCCGGCGCCGGCGCGCGGTCCCGCGAGGTGCAGCCGGTCGGTCAGCCCGTGCTCCGCGATCAGCGACCGCAGATGGGCGACGTACTCGGGAGCCTGGTCGAGCCCGCCGACGCAGGTGCAGGTCCACGGCAGGTCGCGGACCGCCGCGAGCGCCTCGACCAGCCGGTGCTGGCCCTTGCGCGGGGTGACGGCGGCGACGCACAGCAGGTGCGAGACGCCGTCGGTGCCGGCGGCCAGCGGGGCGATGTCGGCGCCCGGGGCGGCCACATGGACCCGGTCGGGGGCCAGGCCGTGGTGCGAGACCAGCCGCCGCACCGCCCACTCGCTGGTCGCGATCACGGCCGGTACGGCGCGCAGCACCGCGCGCTCCCGGGCGTCCAGGTCGGCGGCCACGGCCGCCTCAAGGCCGGTCTCGTCACCCAGCGGCAGATGGACGAGGACGGCGAGCCGCAGCCGCTCCGTCTCCGGTACGACGATCTCCGGGACCCCGCAGGCCACCAGACCGTCCAGCAGGACGACCGAGCCGTCGGGCAGTTCCCGCAGGGTGCGGGCGAGGGCGTCGCGGGCGGCGGTGTCCGGGCGCGGCCAGGCCCCGGGCACCGCGTGCCTGGTGACCTGCCAGCCGAAGCCGGGCAGGTCCAGGCAGACCCGCCGGTCGTAGGCGTTGCCGCCGCTCGGGTTGGCCGGGTCGTCGACACCGCCCGGCATGACGAAGTGCACGGTGCGCAGGGACATGGGGAGGATCCCGATGGTCGCCGGGGCGTTGTTCTCGGTGGCGGCCGCGCGCTGCGCGGGCACGTAGGTGAGGGCCGGTTTGCGGCCGACGGTCATGTCGGTCACAGGGCACGCTCGTAACTCGCCCAGGCGACGTGCGACTCGTGAAGGGTGACGGTCAGTCCGGCGAGGCCCTTGGCGCCCTCGCCCAGCGCGCCCTTCTCGATGCGCTCGGCGAGCCGGTCCGCGATGACCTTCGCCAGGAACTCCGTGGAGGTGTTGATCCCGGCGAAGTCGGGCTCGTTGTCGAGGTTTCTGTAGTTCAGCTCGCTGACCACGGCGCCGAGTTCCTGGGTGGCAAGACCGATGTCGACGACGATGTTGTCGTCGTCCAGCTGCTCACGGCGGAAGGTGGCGTCCACCAGGAACGTGGCGCCGTGCAGTCGTTGCGCGGGTCCGAACACCTCGCCGCGGAAGCTGTGGGCGATCATGATGTGATCGCGGACGGTGATGCTGAACAACGGACGACCCTCCAGGTGCGGCGCGTCTGGTCCCCCGGCTGATCCCTGCCGGGGGATGCCCTTAATACGGCTCTTGGCTTCCCCGCGTTCAGTCCACTCTCACCCTTTTCTCAGGTCAGGACCTCTTGGGGTGCGCGGCGGACGTGACGGGACGTTCCGTCAGCCGAGGTCGCCGTAGCGGACCCGGTGGCAGAGGGCCGGGATCTGCCCGGAGGCGAGTTTCGGGAGCACCTCCGGCAACTCCTCGAACGTGCTTTCCCCGGTGATGAGGGCGTCCAGCGCCGGGTCGGCCAGCAGGTCCAGGGCCAGGGCGAGCCGGTCGGCGTAGGTGCGGCCGGAGCGGGCGGCCGGGGAGACGGTGCCGACCTGGCTGCTGCGCAGGGTGAGCCGGCGGGAGTGGAAGGCCTCGCCGAGCGGGAGGGCGATCCGCCGGTCGCCGTACCAGCTCAGGTCGAGGACCGTGCCCTCGGGCGCGAGGAGTTCCAGCGCGCGGGTGAGGCCCTGCTCGGTGGCGCTGGCGTGGACGACCAGGTCGCGGTCGCCCAGGGCGTCCTCGGGGGCCGCGAAGTCCACGCCGAGGGCCTCGGCCGTGCTGGCGCGGGCCGGGTCCGCGTCGACCAGCTGGAGCCGTACGCCGGGGAAGCGGGCCAGCAGGGCGGCCACCGAGCAGCCGACCATGCCGCCACCGATCACCGCGATCCGGTCGCCGACCAGCGGCGCCGCGTCCCAGAGGGCGTTCACCGCGGTCTCGACCGTGCCCGCGAGTACCGCGCGCGCCGGTGGTACCCGCTCCGGTACCACCGTCACCGCGCTCACCGGAACGACGTAACGCGTCTGATGCGGATACAGACAGAAGACCGTACGCCCGATCAGCCCATCGGGGCCCTGCTCGACCACGCCGACGCTGAGGTAGCCGTACTTGACCGGACCGGGGAACTCGCCCTCCTGGAACGGCGCCCGCATCACGGTGTGTTGGCTCTCCGGCACCCCGCCCCGGAACACCAGTGTCTCCGTGCCCCGGCTGACTCCCGAGTACAGCGCGCGCACCAGCACCTCGCCCTCGCCGGGCTCCGCGAGGGTGACGTCACGCAGCTCTCCGTGGCCCGGAGAGCGGAGCCAGAACGCGCGGGCCGAGCGGTTCATCGGCATCCTCCTGAACGATCGGGAAGTTGTTCACGTACCGAGATGTGCACAGCGATGAAGTGCACAGGCCGCGCACAGTACGCGGCGTTGATCGACTCTGTCACTCGGCCGGAGGACGTGCGGTGGCCCTGAACAACACTTACGAAGCCAGGCTGGTCCAGCAGGAGACCGCTGTGGGAGCGGGCGTGCAGATCCTGTTGCTGGCCCTGCTCGGGACGGCGATCGGCATGGGGCCGGCCGGCTGGCTGACGGGTCTCGCGTTCGCGATTGCCACCTGGGCGGTGCTCTCCCGGGCCCTGCACCGCACCCGCCCCCGCTCCTTCGGCCCCGCCAACCGGGTGACCCTCGGCCGCGCGATCCTGGTCGGCGGCGTGACGGCCCTGGTCGCCGACTCCTTCGAGAGCTCCCCGCCGGTCACCCTCCTGGTCGGCCTGACGGCCGTGGCCCTCATCCTCGACGGCGTGGACGGCAAGGTGGCCCGCAGGACGGGTACGTCGACGGCCCTGGGCGCCCGCTTCGACATGGAGGTCGACGCGTTCCTGATCCTGGTGCTGAGCGTGTACGTCTCCACGCGGCTGGGGCCCTGGGTGCTGCTGATCGGCGCGATGCGCTACGCGTTCGTCGCGGCGGCGAGGGTCGCGCCCTGGCTCAACGCCCCGCTGCCGCCGTCGATGGCCCGCAAGACGGTCGCCGCGATGCAGGGCATCTGCCTGCTGCTGGCGGGCGCGGACCTGCTGCCGTACCTGGCCGACCTGGGCGTGGTGCTGCTGGCGCTCGGCTCCCTGGTGTGGTCCTTCGGGCGGGATGTGGTGTGGCTGTGGCGCAACGCGCGGCAGGCGGTGCGGATACCGGCGGAGCTGGAGCCGGCCGAGGCGTCCGTGGAGACGTCCGTCGAGGGGATCGAGATGCTGGAGCTGGCGGTGCGCTGACCCGGGGACAGCGGAGGGGGCCCGGACCGAGGGTTGGTCCGGGCCCCTTCTGGTGTGCCGACGGGTGTTGGCCTACCGGCGTTGGCCTACAGATGGTTGCCTACCGGCGTTGGCCTACAGGCGTTGGCCTACTGGAAGTTGCCGACGGGCGGTTGCCAACGGGCGTTGGCCTACGACCGTGCGCCCCGCGTCCGTACGACGGCGAACGCGGCCGCCGCCAGGCCCAGGGCACCGACGACAAGGCCCGCGACGCCGAGGCCGCGGGCGGTGGAGTCGCTGGAGTCGGCGGCAGCCGTCGCCTTGGCGCTGGTCTTGGTGGCCGGCGCGGCGGCCGCGGCGGAGTCGTCACCCGCGGCCGTCAGCTTGAGCGTCGGCGCCGGGTTCTCCGGCTCGTCGTCGCCGCTCTGCGTCTGCTCGATCCAGCGGACGACCTTGCCGTCGGAGTAGGACTGCAGGGTCTTGAAGGTCAGCTGGTCGGTGTCCTCGGGCAGTTGGCCGAAGGCGATGTCGAAGTCCTCGTACTGCCCGGCGCCGATCTTGCCGCCGGTCCAGGTGACGTCGGAGACGGCCTCGGTGATGGTGCCGTCGTCGGTCTTCACTGGCGTCTTCAGCTTGGTGGTGGTCACCTTGGCGGTCCAGCCGTCGTGCGGGGTGACGAGGACGCCCAGGACCGGGTGGTCGGTGGGCAGGTAGACCTGGACCTTGGTGGTGGCGGCGGTGTTCTCCTCGTTGGGCACGCGGAAGGTCAGCACGCCGTCGGTGGCGCCCTTGGCGTAGCTCTCCGGGTGGACGGTGACGTGCGCGGCGGCGGCACCGGCGGCGGCGAGGACCGACGCGGCGGTGAGCGCGGTGACGGCGGCGGCGCGGCGCAGGGCGCGGCGAGTCGCAGGCATGGCAGGCATGGCAGGCATGGTGAAGGGATCTCCGTACGAGTGAAGTCTGTCTGAGCGTCTTACGGGTGTCGGACGGTGTACGGGATCGGGATCGGGGGGCCGCGTCGGCTCACCGCGTGCCGCAGCGCGAGCAGTGGACGGGGCCGTATCGGACCGGCCGGGGCCGGACGGAGGCCGTCGACCGGGGCGGGCAGCGGGGCGTCGTGCCACCAGGCGGCCAGGCCGGGGACGAGCGCGGCCGTCCGTCGCAGCAGCGACCACAGCGCTACCTCGCCGCGCCGCAGCCACCAGGCGGCGACGAGCGCGGCGACGACATGGGCGACGGTGGCGTGCGCGGTCACGGCGTGCGGATACTGCGCCATGTGGGCCATGGGGTGACCGCTCATGTGCGTGGGGGCCATGTGCGGCATGCCGGCCATGGGCGTGCTGTGCATCGGCGTCACCCGGCGCGCCGCGTCGAAGCCGAGGTGCAGACCCGCCTGGGTGAGCAGCATCCCGGCACTGATCTCCGGCAGCCCGCGCTCCCGCCCCGCGAGGGCACGCCCCAGGCCGAACACGACGACGAACCCGGCCGCGTCCGCCCACGGCGGCGGCATGTCCCCCATGGCGAGGCCGTGCCCGGCGGCAGCCAGGAGCACGCACACCGCGGCGAACACCGCGGCACGCAGGCTCCGTACCGCCGGTGACGCACTCATGGTGAGCGATCCTCCCACGGTGGGGGATACGCGAGGCACGAACAGTCCGTTCACTCACCCCTGGGGATTCCCTGTGCGCCCGTCACCGGGCGGTGTTTGGCACCCGGTCATCGGCGGGACCAGGTCACTTGATGTCGATCACGATCTTGCCCTGGGCGGTGCCGCTCTCCACGGCGGCGTGGGCGTCGGCGACGTCGGCGAGCGTGAAGTGCCTCGGGTCGAGCAGCGGCTTGAGTGCCCCGGCGGCGGCGAGCGCGGCCGCCTCGCGCATGATCTCGCCGTGGTGTTCCCGACCGCGCCCCGTCAGGAGGGGCAGCAGGGTGAAGACACCGGAGTAGGTCGCGCCGCGGAAGGACAGCGGGGCGAGGCTGTGGCTTCCCCAGCCCAGGGCGCTCACGACGTGCCCCGTGTAGGTGCGTACCGCGGCGAAGGAGTCGTCGAGCACGGAGCCGCCGACGGTGTCGAAGACGACGTCGAAGCCCTCGCCGCCGGTGTGCTCGGCGACGTACTCCTGCACGGCGGTGGTGGTGTAGTCGATCGGGGTGGCCCCCAGGCGCTGGACGACCTCCCGTCGGGAGGGCGAGGCGGTGGCGAAGACCTCGGCACCGCGGGCCCGGGCGATCTGTACGGCCACCTGGCCGATGCCGCCGGCTCCGCCGTGGACGAGGACCTTCTGTCCCGCGTGGACCTGCGCCCGGTCCACCAGTCCCTCCCAGGCCGTGATGAAGACCAGGGGCAGGGCCGCCGCCTCGCGCATGCTGAGCGCGGCCGGCTTGCGGGCCAGCAGACGGGCGTCGACGGCCGCGTACTCGGCGAGCGTGCCCTGCACGTCACCGACGCCGCCGGTCATGCCGAAGACCTCGTCGCCGGGGGCGAAGTCCGTGACGCCGGGGCCGGTCTCCTCGATCACGCCGGCCAGGTCCAAGCCGAGGACGGCCGGGAGCGTGCGCCGGGCGTGGGCGGCCTTGCCGGCCCGGATCTTGGTGTCCAGGGGATTGACGCCGCTGGCCTCGATCCTGACAAGCACCTGCCCCGGGCCGGCGACGGGCTTGCCGATCTCGCTGAGGACCAGCGGAGTGTCGAACTCCCGGAGAACCACTGCGCGCATGGCTGCGCCTCTTTCCTGTCTTGCTGGGTGGGTGTGCGCGGTCGGCACGGTGGTGTACCGGCCGCGATCAGATGTGACTGCCGACGAGCAGGTGTGCCGCCGACTTCGCTTCCTCCACGACGGAGCGGTCCTGGAGCAGGCGTCCCGAGGTCAGGGCGCCGTCGATCAGAAGCCCGATCTGCCGGGCGAGCGCGGCGGGGGCTTTCGCGCCGGCGCGCTCACACAGTTCGGTCAGCCAGGCCTGACGACGCCGCGTGTGCTGCACGGTGATGGCCCGGGCCTCCGAGTCCAGGTCCGCCTCGACGGCCGCGCTGACGAACGGACACCCGAAGAAGCCATGCCGGTCGAAGGCATCCGTCAGCGCGTCGAACAGCCCGACGAGCTGCTCGCGGGGGTCGTCCCCGCTCCGCGCGGCGGCGTCCTGCAGTTGTGCCATCCAGGAGTCGTCGGTCCTGCGCAGGTACGCCGCGACGAGCTCTTCCTTGGTGCGGAAGTGCACGTACAGCGTCGACTTGGCGACGCCCGACGCCGCGATGACCTGATCGACGCCGACACCGCGCAGCCCGTTCGCGTAGAACAGCTCCGCCGCCGCCGTGAGGATCCTCTCCTCGGACTTCGTCTTCCTGACCCGTGTCGCCATGGCTCGACCTCCTTAATCAGACAGACTAGTCCGTTCGATTAAGCTCGGCAAGTGCGGAGCCCTTGGGCGGCGGGGTGGCACGCCAGACGTTGCTGAGGCTGCTGAGGCCGATCGGCCGGCCGCGCCGGAGGGCCGCCCTGGTTGCGCGCGGTCCGCCGTGCCGCCCCGATGAGCGAAACTGCGTCTCATGTCGACTCATCCGACGCAGGACGTACTCGCTGAGCGGGATCAGCGGCTGGTCGCGGCGCTGCAGTACCACGGCAGGATCAGCGCGGAGGAGGCGTCGTCCGTCCTTGACTACAGCACGCGTGAGGTGCAACGCCGGTTGAAGTCCATGACGGGCAGCGGCGCGGTTCGCGTGGTGGCCCGCCGCACTCGTGGCCCGCATGTGGGAGCGACGATGCTGCGCGTCAAGGTCCTGCGCGGCAAGCTCGACACGATCACGTCCGCCCTGGCCGCACGAGAGGACATCCCCTTCGTCGACGTGTCGGCGAGCGGCGACGAGATCTCGGCGGTGCTGCTGCACACCTTCGAACCCCGCAACCGGCTGATCTTCCAGCAGCTGCCTGCCACCGGCGCCGTCACGGCGGTGACGGCGCAGACGGTGCTGCACGTGTTCTGCGAGGCGAGCGACTGGCGGCTCGACGTGCTCACCGCACGGGAACGCGAGATGCTGGCCCGAAGCCCTCAACCGTCCGAGCCCCTTCGGGATTTGGACGCGACGGACGAGGACATCGTGGCCGCGCTGGAATCCGACGGCAGACTGTCCGCGGCGGCGGTGGCCCACAGCACCGGGCACGCGGAGTCCACCGTGCGCCGCCGGATGGCGTCGCTGTTCTCCCAGGGGCAGATCAGTACCCAGGTCCTCGTCGATCCGCAGCGGCTCGGCATGGACATCGACGCGAACACCTGGATGGAAGTCCCGCCCGATCACCTGGACGCCACCGGCCGGTCCCTGGCCCGGCACCCTGCCGTCCACGGAGCCCTGGCCACGACCGGGCGGGCGAACCTGTGTGTGGCCGTGTGGTTCCGCGACATCGGGGAGCTGTACCGCTTCCTCACCGAGGACCTGAGCGGACGCTCCATCGCCGGCACGGACACCGTGCTGGTCGGACAGTGGATCAAGCGGGCCGGAATCCACCGGTGACCCGAGCTGTGAGGCACAATCCGCTCTGATCACCCGGCTGATGTGCAGGTTCCGCTCGGCAACGGGGGTCTTTGACCGCAACCGCAGCCACATCTGTCGATGATCGTAGACATGCCCGTCCCATCAGCCAGGGAGAGACACATGTCGGACATCGATCTGCTCGCGCCCATGACGGAGGCCGCCCATGAGGTCGGAGACTTCCTGCGGGCCGCCCCCGTCCCGGCGCCGGCCGCCACGTGGGCGGAGTTCGCGCACAACTTCGAGGCGCTCGACAGGCCCGCCGCCGACCAGCTGCGCGCCCGCCTTTCCGGGCTGCGTCCCGGCGCCGCCTGGGGCGAGGAACTGGGCGACGCCGTCCCCGCGGACGGCGAGGTCTGGGTCGTCGACGCCGTGGACGGGGCCGTGCAACTCCTGCAGGACCTGCCGTACTGGTCCGTCAGCGTCACGCTCGTGCGCGACCTGCGGCCGGTGGCGACGGTTCTGCACTCGCCCGTGCGAGGTGAGACCTACACCGCTGCCTGCGGGTACGGCGCCCGGCGCAACGGCCGGCTGGTCGAGCCCTCCCGCAAGACCGATCTCGAGCTCGCTCTGCTGGCGACCAGTCAACCGCCCACCGTGGCCGCCCAGCCGGACGCCGTTCACGCCGCGGGCCGCTCACTCTCGGCACTCCTGCCCCATGCCGGGGCGGTGCGCAACCTCGGACCCACCTCCTGGCAGATCGCGGACGCCGCCGGGGGCCGCATCGACGCCTTCTGGGAGTACGGACGCGACGACGTCAACCTCCTCGGCGGCTCTCTCGTGGCCACCGAGGCCGGCCTGCGGGTGACCGACATCGAGGGCAACCCCTGGCAAGCAGGCGCCGCGAGCTTCGTCACCGCCCCGGCCGCGCTCCACGACCAGCTCCTGAAGCTCCTCTCCTGATCCGGCCCGCAGGGGTTGCCGACGGTCGAGTCCGGGGCTTCGTACATCCGGGGCTTGGCACGGGCGTGCGCGATGCCAAGCGCGAGGCGCGGATCACCGCGCGAGTCCGGCACCCGCGGATCCGGCGTCCATGGATCCGGCGTCCACGGATCCGGCGTCCACGGATCCGGCGTCCACGGATCCGGCGTCCACGGTTGCGGTGGACGCGGAACTCCCCTGGTCCGCGCCCACCGCGGTGTGTGTCAGGCCGCCCGGCGGGCCTGTCCCCGGTGGTCGCGGATGATGTCCGCGTACCGGCGGCCGCTGCCCTTGATCGTGCGGACCTGGGTGCGGTAGTCGACGTGGACCAGTCCGAAGCGCTTGTCGTAGCCGTACGCCCACTCGAAGTTGTCCAGCAGCGACCAGGCGAAGTAGCCGGCCAGCGGGGCCCCCTTGCGGACCGCCGAGGCGCAGGCCGCGAGGTGGCCGACCAGGTACTCCTGGCGCTCGGGGTCGTCGACCGTGCCGTCGGGGCGGACCACGTCCGGGTACGCGGAGCCGTTCTCGGTCACGTAGAGCTTGCGGGCGCCGTACTCCTCGGTGAGGCGCAGCAGCAGCGTCTCGATGCCGCTCGCGTCGATCTCCCAGTCCATGCCGGTGCGCGGGACGCCGGGGCGGTGGACCGAGCGGGCGTAGGGCGCGGGGCCGCCCGGGTCGTCCTCCACGTACGCCGGGAAGTAGTAGTTCAGGCCCAGCCAGTCGAGCGGAGTGGCGATGGTCTCCAGGTCTCCCGGCCGCTCCGGGAGTTCGACGCCGTAGGTCTCGACCATGTCGGCCGGGAAGCCGCGGCCGTGCACCGGGTCGAGCCACCAGCGGTTGACGTGCCCGTCGTGACGGCGGACGGCCGCCGCGTCCTCGGGGCGGTCCGAGGCGGCGAACACGGTGGAGAGGTTGTTCACGATGCCGACCTCGGCACCGGGCGCGGCGGCGCGGATCGCCTGGGCGGCCAGGCCGTGGCCGAGGAGCAGGTGGTAGGAGGCGCGGACGGCGGCCGTGAGGTCGGTCAGGCCCGGGGCCATCTTGCCCTCCAGGTGGCCGATCCAGGCCGAGCAGGAGGGCTCGTTGAGAGTGGTCCAGTGCCGGACGCGGTCACCGAGGCGCCCGGCGACGACGGAGGCGTACGCGGCGAAGTGCTCGGCGGTCGGCCGCTCGGTCCAGCCGCCCCGGTCCTGGAGGGCCTGCGGCAGGTCCCAGTGGTAGAGGGTGAGCGACGGGGTGATGCCGGCCGCCAGCAGCACGTCGATCAACTCGTCGTAGAAGTCGAGGCCCCTGGCGTTGACCGGGCCGTCGCCGCCGGGCCGCACGCGCGGCCAGGCGATCGACAACCGGTAGGCGTTGGTACCCAGTTGACGCATCAGCTCGATGTCCTCGCGCCAGCGGTGGTAGTGGTCGCACGCGACGTCGCCGTTGTCGTCGCCTGCGATCTTCCCCGGGGTGTGCGAGAAGGTGTCCCAGATGGAGGGTCCACGGCCGTCCTCGGTGACGGCTCCCTCGATCTGGTACGCCGCGGTTGCCGTGCCCCACAGGAAGTCGTGCGGGAGGGCGGCGAGGTCGATGGTCACGAAAGTCCCTTCGGAACTGGAGGGTTCACTTGACGGCGCCGGCGGTCAGCCCGGCGACCAGGTAGCGCTGGAGGAGCAGGAAGCCGGCCACGACGGGGACGCTCACCACCAGCGAGGCGGCCATGATCTGGTTCCAGTACACGTCGTTGAGCGTGGAGTAGCCCTGGAGGCCGACGGCCAGGGTGCGGGTGGTGTCGTTGGTCATCACGGACGCGAAGAGCACCTCGCCCCAGGCGGTCATGAAGGCGTAGACGGCGACCGCGACGATGCCGGGGATCGCGGCGGGTACGACGATCCGCAGCAGCGCGCCGAGCGGCCCGCAGCCGTCCACCAGGGCCGCCTCGTCCAGGTCCCTCGGCACCGAGTCGAAGTACCCGATCAGCATCCAGATCGAGAACGGCAGCGAGAAGGTCAGATAGGTGAGGATCAGGCCGCCGCGGGAGCCGAACAGGGCGATGCCGGTGGCGTTGCCGATGTTGACGTACAGGAGGAACAGCGGGAGCAGGAAGAGGATGCCCGGGAACATCTGCGTGGACAGCACGGTGACCGTGAAGACCCTCTTGCCGCGGAACTCGTAGCGGCTGACCGCGTACGCGGCGAACACCGCGACGACGACCGAGCAGATGGTCGCCGCGACCGACACGATCAGCGAGTTCACGAAGTACTTGGCGAGCGGGACCGTCGACCAGATGTCGATGTACGGGCGGATGGTCAGCCCGCTCGGCAGCCAGCGGAACTTGCCGGTGACGTCCGCGAGGGGCTTGAGCGAGCTGGAGATCATCACGTACACGGGGATCAGCACGAACCCGGTGAGCAGCGTGAGGAAGATCCGCCGGGACCAGAGGAAGGAGCGCGGCGGGGCCATCGGCGAGCTGGGGCTAGACATCCGCGGTCCTCCGTCCGCGCGAGGTGAAGACCAGGTACCCGCCGGTCACCACCAGCAGGAAGAGCAGCAGGAGCACGGACATGGCCGAGCCGGTGCCGAAGTTCCAGGTGACGAAGGAGGCCTGGTAGATGTGGACGGAGACGAGGTCGGCGGCCTCCGGGGCGGACCTGCCGAACAGGACGTACGGCGTGTTGAAGTCGTTGAACGTCCAGAGGAACAGGACCAGGATCAGCACCTGGTTGACCGGGCGCAGCGACGGCAGGGTGATGCGGCGGATCTGCTGCCACATGCCGGCGCCGTCCAGGGCGGCCGCCTCGTACAGCTCCCGCGGGATGTTCTGGAGTCCGGCCATCACGATCAGGAAGGCGAACGGCCAGCCTTTCCACACCGACACGGTGAGCAGGGCGTAGAAGCTGTTGTCGCCGATCAGCCAGAAGGACGGCTTGTCGGTGAGGTGCAGCTGGTCGTGCAGGACGTGGTTCACCAGGCCGTTGTCGTGCTGGAACATGAACACCCAGGTGATGACGGCCGCGTAGACCGGCAGCGCGTACGGCACCAGGAACAGGGCGCGCAGCAGGCCCCGGCCGCGGAAGGTGTCCTGCATGAACACCGCGGCCGCGGTGCCGATCAGCCAGCACAGGCCGACCGAGAGCAGGGTGAAGCCGACGGTGACGAAGAAGGAGTGCAACAGGGCTTTGCCGACCGGCGCGTCGAAGTCGACGGACATCCTGTAGTTGCCGAACCCGGCCCAGGGGGCGGTGGTCCAGTCCCGGATGTAGAACTGGGTGAGCTCCTTGAAGCTCATCACGACGCCGATGACCATCGGGATGAGATGGACGAGGAGTTCGAGCAGCAGGGCGGGCAGGAGCAGCAGGTAGGGCAGCCCGATCCGGCGGATCCGCCCGGGGCGGCGGCCTGAACCGTCCGCCGCCCGGGAGGAGTTCGCACGCACCGGCTCTTTTACGGCGGTGGTGGTGGTCGTCATGGTGCTCAGGCCGCCGGCATCTGCTGCTGGGCCTTCTCCAGCTCGGCCTTCACGGAGTCGGTGGTGATGGCGCGCCCGGCGGCCGCGTCGGCGAACAGGTTCTTCACGGCCGTACCGACGGTCGTCTCGAACTGGGACTCCGAGGCCACCTGGGGCAGGGCCGCGGCGCTGGTGGCGAGGGTGTTCTTCAGGACGGAGTTGGCGGGGGTGTTGAAGGCCGCGTCCTGCTGGGCGGTCTTGACCGGCGGGATGGAGCTGTAGGCGGTGTTGAGGATCTTCTGCTCGTCGTCGCTGGTCATGAACTTCACGAACTTCGCGGCGCCGTCGAGGTTCTTGGTGTTCTTGAAGACCGCCATGTTGATGCCGGCGACCATCGAGTTGACCTGGGTGCCGGTGCCGGGGGTGCCGGACTGTACGGGCACCGGCGCGATGCCGTAGTCGCTGTCGCTCATGCCCTGCGACTTGAGGTTGGCGGACGCCGACTGCCACAGCAGCATGGCCTGCTTGCCCTTGGCGAAGTCGCTGACCGACTGGTTCTGCGCGTACTCGGCGTCACCGGTGGGGATGACCTTGTCCTTGGCCATCAGGTCGATGTACTGCTTCACCGCGGTGACGATGTTGTCGTTGGTGAAGTCCGGCTTGCCGTCGGAGGTGAAGAAGTCGGCGCCGTGCTGCTTGGCGAAGACGAAGACGTGGTGGATGTTCTCCGAGACGTTGCCGCCCTCGGCGCCCAGCACCGACTTGCCCTTCGCCGATATCTTCTTGCCGTCGGCGATCAGCTCGTCCCAGGTGGCGGGGGGCTGGGAGATGCCGGCGTCGGCGAAGATCTTCTTGTTGTAGTAGAGCGCGTACGCCATCGAGTACAGCGGTACGGCCGCCGGGTCCTTGCCCGCGGCGCCGGTGGAGCCGAGCGCGGAGTCGACGAACCGGTCCTTGCCGCCGATCTTGGCGAGGTTCTTGGAATCCCAGGGCAGCAGCGCGCCGGTCGCCTGCAGCGAGGCGCTCCAGGTGTTGCCGATGTTCAGCACGTCGGGGCCCTGGCCCGAGGTGGTCGCGGTCAGGATCCGGTTGAGCAGGTCCGACCAGGGCACGACCTCGAGCTTGACCTTGATGCCGGTCTGCTTCTGGAACTTGTCGAGCTCCGGCTGGAGCACCTTCTTGTCGACCTCGATGCTGGCACCCTGGTTGGAGGCCCAGTAGGTCAGCGTCTTCGGGGAGTCGTTGGACCCGCCGCCGGTGGACGAACCGCCACCGCAGGCCGTGGCCGCGAGGGCGAGAGACATGGTGACGGCGCCTACGGCCGCGGCTCGGATGCTGCGCATGGCTCCAGCTGTGCCTTTCCGGGAGTCGAGAACCCCGAGAGGGCTTCGCGAAGGCCGTCGCCCGCGAGTGCGGACGCCTGGGCCGACGTTCGGCTTCAAAGCCCCTCATGGCTTAATTTAGGACGTGAGTTAATCCCCCGGAGGGTAGCTCGTCAAGGGATCCGGCACGGGTGTCGGCGCAGGCGGGCCGGGGAGCAGCCGGTTCCGGAGCGGCGGTACGCCCACGCCCGACGGCGTGACCTGGGCCGAAGCCGGACGGCCTGCGCGGAGAGGGGCCGGCCGCCGTTCCACAACGGTTGTGTTTCGACGGGCGATTGCGGGCGGCCGGAGGACGGTTGGGGGGTGGGGGTGGGAGATGGGGGGCGGGGTATGGCGGTGGGGATCGGTACGGCGATGAGGACCGGGGACGGCACGGGGACCCAGGACAGCGATGACGGCCGGGAACGGCACGAGGACCCAGGACAGCAATGACGGCCGGGAACGGCACGAGGACCCAGGACAGCAATGACGGCCGGAAACGGCGATGACGGCCGGAAACGGCGATGACGGGCCGGGACGGCGATGACGGGCGGGGACGGCGATGACGGGCGGGGACGGCACGAGGGCCGGGGAGGTTGTCCCCGGCCCCTGCCCGGTGTCAGTGGGCGGGTGCCGCGGCCGGCGCGGGTGCGTGGCCGGACGGGCGGCTGGTGAAGGTGCCGCGGCCCTGGGTGCGGCCGCGCAGCCGGGTCGCGTAGCCGAACAGTTCGGCCAGCGGCACGGTGGCGGTGAGCACCGCCGTGTCGCCCCGGGTCACGGACCCGGTGACCCGGCCGCGCCGGGCGGCCAGGTCGCCGAGCACGCCGCCCACCGCGTCCTCGGGCACGGTCACCGTGACCTCGGCGACCGGCTCCAGGAGCGTCATCGCACAGGCCCGCAGGGCCTCCCGGAGGCCGAGCCGGCCCGCGGTACGGAACGCCGTGTCGGAGGAGTCCTTCACATGCGTCGAGCCGTCGGTCAGGGTGACCCGCAGCCCGGTGACCGGATGCCCGCCGAGGGGGCCCTCGGCGAGGGCGTCCCGGCAGCCGGCCTCGACCGCCCGGACGTACTCCTGCGGCACCCTGCCGCCGACGACCGCCGACCGGAACGCGAAGCCGTCCTCGTGCCCGAGAGGTTCGACGTCCAGGACGACGTGCGCGAACTGCCCCGCGCCGCCGGTCTGGTGGACGTGCCGGTGGACGAAGCCGGTCACCCCGCGGGCCACGGTCTCCCTGAGGGCGACCCGTGGCCGCCCCACCGTGACCTCGGGGCCGCCGTCCCGCCGGATCTTCTCCACCGCGACCTCCAGGTGCAGTTCGCCCATCCCGGACAGCACGGTCTGGCCGGTCTCGGCGTCGGTGCGGACCGCCAGCGAGGGGTCCTCCTCGGCCAGCCGGGCCAGCGCCTGCGCCAGCCGGCCGGTGTCGGTACGGCGGCGGGCCTCGACCGCGACCGAGACCACCGGTTCGGCGGCGGCCGGCGGCTCCAGGAGCAACGGGGCGTCGGGAGCGCACAGCGTGGCGCCGGGACCGGCCGACTTCAGCCCGCCGACGGCGACGATGTCACCGGCCACCGCCCGGTCGAGGGGCTGGTGCCGGTCGGCCATGACGCGGAGGATGCGCGCCACGCGTTCGGTACGGCGCGTCGCCGGGTCCCACACGGTGTCTCCCTTCTCGATCGTGCCCGAGTAGACCCGGACGTGGGTGAGGCGGCCGGTGGCGGTCGCGGTCACCTTGAACGCGAGCGCCGCGAGCGGCCCCTCGGGGTCGGCGGATCGCCACTGCTCCGTGCCCTGATGGGTACCGCGCACGGCGGGGACGTCGAGCGGTGAGGGCAGATACGCCACGGCCGCGTCCAGGAGCGGTTCGACGCCCCGGTTCCGGTAGGCGGAGCCGCACAGGACGACGACACCTTCGCCGGTCAGGGTCAGGTCGCGCAGGGCACCGGCCAGGGTGGCGGAGGACAGCCGGCCGGGCGGCGCGCAGAACTCCTCCAGCGCGGCCGGGTGCAGCGCGGCCACCGTCTCCTCCAGCGCGTGCCGCCGGCGCTCCGCCTCGGCGCGCAGCTCCTCGGGCACCGGGCCGACCACCGGTCCGGCCACCGGTCCGGCCGCCGGTCCGGTCACCGCCGTACCGCCGGCGTCCGCCCAGACCAGCGCGCGCATGCGCACGAGGTCGACGACGCCGGTGAAACCGTCCTCCGTGCCGATGGGCAGCTGGACGACGAGCGGGGCCGGGTGCAGACGGCCGCGGATCGACTCGACGGCTCTGTCGAGGTCGGCGCCCGCGCGGTCCAGCTTGTTGACGAAGGCGATCCTGGGGACGCCGTACCGGTCGGCCTGCCGCCACACCGACTCGCTCTGCGGTTCGACGCCGGCGACCGCGTCGAACACGGCGATCGCGCCGTCGAGGACGCGCAGGGAGCGTTCGACCTCGTCGGCGAAGTCGACGTGGCCGGGAGTGTCGATGAGGTTGACGCGGTGGCCGTGCCAGGCGCAGCTGACGGCCGCGGCGAAGATGGTGATGCCGCGGTCGCGTTCCTGGGGATCGAAATCGGTGACGGTGGTGCCGTCGTGGACCTCGCCGCGTTTGTGGATGGTGCCGGTGGCGAAGAGGATGCGTTCGGTGACGGTGGTCTTTCCGGCGTCGACGTGGGCGAGGATGCCCAGGTTGCGAACGGCGGCAAGAGGGGTGACGGAGTTCGGGTGGAGTTCGGTGCGCATGGCCCGATGCCTTTCGAATGACGTTCCCGGAATGGCTCCGGAGGGGGCAGCGCAATTTCCCGTGCGGCGAAGTTGGCCGGCCATGGCTGACGGCACGTCAATACCGAGGCATATGCCGGTAGTTGATTGACCCGGTCGCGCGTCACGGAGTCCGGTGCCGGCCGCGCAGCGGGCACCGGGGGGACGGGGACACGAGGATCACCTCGTAGCGGGAACGGGGAGAGGCGACGGCGGTACGGTCTCGCACGGCCCTCTCCCCTCGTTCGTCCGAACTTGTCATGGAAGTGCACCTGGACCGCGTTCCGCGGCTACGGTGGGTGATATGCGGCGAGTGTAGACAGGGGATGCGGGGCGCGGCACCCGGTTTTCGACCGGCCACCTCGATCCGGCACTTCGGCGGATGCCTCGACGGCGCGGAGACCCGGCGGTCAGGCGGCAGGCCCAGGCCCAGGCCCACCGCGGGGACCCGTGTCCGGAGGGTGACCCCGGGGCCCTTTCGGGAAATACCGGTTCGTTCCTTTTTCTCCACTCCGCGGGGAATGAGAGGACTCGTTGTCCCGACATTTTCCGGACATTCATCTGGCCGGCATCGATAACTCCGCACACCGAGAAGGCGCTTTCCGGAACGGCGAACGGGGGCGGATCAGGGCCACCCGCAGAGACCGCCGCAACTCCAGCGAATGGCCAAAAACACGCTTTACGGCTCCCACACGGACATCGGCACGCCGATCTCCCGCACCGGCGCCGCCGGACCCGGAAAGGACGTCCGGAACGCCCCGGATGCACATCATCCCGGGTGACGTACGGAACGAACCTTCCGGAGTCACCGCGGCAGGAGTTGGTGTGGAACATGTGTGGACATCCGGTGAAGTGCTGCTCGTGGCTGAGAAATTGGGATCCCGCCTCGGGTTCGGGCGGGGCGCGCAATGGCCGGGAAGCAGTCCGTCCCGGTGGCCGGTGGACGCTCTATCACTGTGCGAACAGGCCTAATCTGATGCGCGAGCAGGCTGAATGGGCCCGGCAAGCAGACGGATTGGAATCGATTGGACACGGAAAAGACGCGGAGAGCGCCATTCGCCGTGCTGCGCCCGGGTGCCACGATGCCGGTCGCCGCGCAGGTGCTCATCGCGGGAACGCTCTTCTCCCGTCTCGGTGACACGCTCGCCACCCTGGGCCTGGTGCTGCACGCGGCGGACCGGGACATCCGCTTCGGGGTGACCGAGGTGATGCTCGCCGAGCTCATCCCGACGGTGCTCGCGGCACCGCTGATCGGTTCCGTGGTGGACCGGTTCAGTGCGCGTGCGGTCTGCCTGTGGGCGCTGCTGGTCCAGGCGCTGTCCCTGGGTGCGGCGACCGCGGTCGGCGGGTTCCATGTGCGGGTGGCCCTGGTCGCGCTGTCGGCGCTGGCCGGAGTGGCCTCGGTGGCCGCGGGGTTCAAGATGCTGCCTGCCGTGGCCGGTGAGCAGCACACGGGCCGGGCGAACAGCCTGCTGACGGCCGGCCTGTCCGTCGCGGGCCTGATCGGCCCTCCCATGGCGGGCTTCCTGAACTCCCTGTGGGGTACCCCCGCGCTCCTCGCCGTGGACGCCGCGTCCTTCCTGGTGCTCGCGGGCTGCACCGTGCTGGCGGTGCCCAGCACCGTGGACGTGGCGATCGGCCGCCGCCCCGCCACCAGGCTGGCGGACGGCTACCGGGCGCTGCGCGACGCGCCGGTGGTGGGCACGCTGATGCCCGCGCTGGCGGCGGCGATGGTCGCCACCAGCATCGAGAACGTCGCGGGCGTCTACTACCTGCGGGACGTCGTCAACGGCAACGACACCATGTTCGGCCTCTTCCTGGCGACCTGGGCCCTCGGGTCCGTTCCGGGCGCGTTGCTCGCGGGCCGCGTGGGCTGGTCGGACCGGCACAGCCTGCTCATCATCGGCGGTGTCCTGGGCATCGGCCTGGGGCTGCTGCTCACCGGCCTGATCCCGGTGGCCGCGGTGATCTTCCCGCTGTTCCTGATCGCGGGCTTCGGCAACGGCGCCTGCAACGTCGGCCTGCGCAACGCGGTGCACGCGCGCGTGCCGGCCGAGGTGCACGGCAGCGCCTGGGCCTGCTTCCAGGCACTGTCCCGCAGCTGCATCGGCGTCGGCTACCTGCTCGGCACGCCCAACAGCGTGGTCTCCAGCCAGGGGCAGGTGATCATCTCCGGTGTCATCCCGCTGGCGGCCATGGTGTGGGCGGCCCTGGTGACCCTCCGCCGCGGCGAGTCCACCGTGACCGAGCCCTCCTCCTGAGCGACCGACCGACTGGTCGGAAAGGAGCGGGGAGTGGGGCGGGGCCGCCGCCCCACTCCCCCGCCGCTCCGTAGCCCTCTTGAGGGCACCAGGCCGACCGTCGACGACCCCGACCGCCCGCCGCGGTCGGCCTCACCTCGCCCGGTCGGCCCCAGCCAGGGCCCCGGGCGTCCCCGGCCGGAGCCCCGAGCACCCCCAGCCGGAGCCCCGGACGTCCCCAGCCGGAGCCCCGAGCACCCCCAGCCGGAGCCCCGGACGTCCCCGGCCGGAGCCCCCGAGTACGCACGCGCCGTCGGCATCGCGTTCCACGGCAGCACTCGGCGACATCCGCGTTCCCGGATCCGAATGACAGTCAGTTGGTCTAGTCCTCTTGACGGAAGGGCCCGTCGGCGGTTTGGTATGTACCAAATCCCGGCCCACCCCCCACCGCCCCGCCCTCGATGGGCATCCCGAAAGGGCCACTGTCATGCACCTGGCAAGATTCGCGGCCTCCGCGTGTGCCCTCGCACTCGCGGCCACCGGCGTCACCGTCGCGCTGGCCCCCGCCGGCAACGCCGCGGCGAGCAGCGTCTACTCCGTGGCTCCCTACGTCGACATGTCGAACAGTCAGGAAGGACTGCTCGACACCGCCGTCACCGGACACGGCCTGAAGGCCTACACGGCGGCCTTCGTGCTCGGCGAGGGCTGCACCCAGATATGGGGCGACACGCTCCCCATAGGCAACGACTCCTACACCGACCCCGAGATCGCCAGAGCGAAGTCCGAGGGCGCCTCCGTCATCATCTCCTCCGGCGGGGCGAGCGGTGAGCCGCTCGCCTGGACCTGCTCCACCCAGAGCAGCATCGACGCCGGATACCAGGCCATCATCAACGACTACGGCGTCACCCAGCTCGACTTCGACGTCGAGGGCGCCGCCATCGCCGACACCGCCGCCGCGGCCCGCCAGATGCAGGCGATGAAGGACCTCAAGGCGTCCCACCCGAACCTGCAGTTCTCCATGACCCTGCCGGTGCTGACGAGCGGCCTCACGAACGACGGCGTCAACATCCTCAAGGCCGCCAAGACCGCGGGCATCAAGATCGACGTGGTCAACATCATGACCATGGACTACTACGCGGGCACCGGCACCGAGATGGGGCAGGCCGCCCTCTCCGCGGCCAGGGCCACACTGACGCAGATGCAGTCCGTCGACTCGGGCTACACCTACGCCAACCTCGGCATCACCCCGATGATCGGCAAGAACGACGACGGGTCCACGTTCACGCTCGCGGACGCCCAGACGGTGGAGGGCTTCGCCGCGCAGAACGGCGTCGGACGGCTGGCGTTCTGGTCGGCCAACCGGGACCAGCCGTGCAGCGGCAGCGCCAACTCGCTGTCCACCTGTAGCGAGATCAGCCAGAACAGCCTCGCCTTCACCGACGCGTTCGTGCCCTACGAGGGCAGCTCGGGCGGCGGAGGAACCACCAGCGACTTCTCCCTGTCCCTGTCGCCGGGTTCCGCCTCGGTCGCCCAGGGCGGCTCGGCGACCACGACCGTCGCCACGAACGTCACCTCCGGCGGCGCCGAGTCCGTCAGCCTCACGGCCTCCGGCGCACCCTCGGGCGTCAGCGTCTCCTTCAGCCCCGCCACCGTGAGCTCCGGCGGCAGTTCGACACTGACGGCGACGGTCGGCTCGTCCGTCGCCGCGGGCACCTACCCGATCACCGTCACCGGCACCGCGGCCGGCGGCAGCCACAGCGCGACCTACACGCTCACGGTCACGTCCTCCGGCGGCGGCGGCGGTGGCGGCGGCTCGCTGACCAACGCGGGCTTCGAGACCGGCAGTCCGAGCCCCTGGACCTGCACGGGCGGCAGCACGGTGGTCGCCGGCCCGGTGCACAGCGGCAGCCACAGCCTCCAGGTCACGCCGAGTTCCAGCAGCACCGGCGAGTGCGACCAGAGCGTCACCCTGGCCGCCAACCACAGCTACACGCTCACCGCCTGGGTGCAGGGCCCGTACGCCTACGTCGGAGTCAGCGGCGGTGCCACCGCGAGCACCTGGTCGAACAGCGGCAGCTGGAACCAGCTCACGGTCAGCTTCACCACCGGCAGCAGCGGATCGGTCACCGTCTACGTCCACGGCTGGTACGGCCAGTCCGACGTCTACGCCGACGACTTCACCCTCGCCTGACGGCACCGCGCACACCGAGGACCGGGCGGCAGGGCGGCGAACCGCATCGCCACGCCGCCCGGTCCGCGTGCCCGCGTGCCCGCGTGCCCGCCTGCCCGCCTGCCCGCCTGCCCGCCGTGGCAACGCGCGTGCAGCCATCTTGACTTGCCCTCGTCAACACTGCTTGCCTGAACCACCACACCCCATTGGTCTGCACCATTAGTGCGGCTCGTTTTTGAATCGATTCATGCCACCTCTCCCGTCTCCCGTCCCCCGCTCCACGAGGAGAAGCAGATCGCATGCGCACAGGTTCGAGATCCGGATCCGTAATCGCCGCTCCCACACCGGCCGAAGCCGCCGACACAGCCGGACCGGCCATACCGTCACCGGCGTCCGCGCCGCCCAGCCCCAACCCGCGGCCGGACCAAGACATCCCGCCTCCCATGGACACCCGGCCGGGAAATGTCACCCTGGCCGACGCCGCGAACAGCTACGGCACCAGGTTCTTCACCGTCGCCTTCGCCGACGGACCGGGCCGCCAGCGGACGGCCGACGGGCAGGCGGCACCACAGGCGCCGCGGGACGGTACGCCCACCCGGCCGTCGGCGGCCTGAAATGAAACGTTCCAATCACACCCGGGTCACTCTCGTGCCCGGCCCCTTCCCTTCGACACCGAGGAGAACCATCCCGTGAAAGCCGCGTTCCGCATCGCGCTCGTCGTCGGCCTCGGCCTGGCCTTCGGCGGCGTGGCACCCTTCGAGTCACCGCCCCCGGCGACGGCCGCCACCACGGCCGCCGCCACCCCCGGCGACCAGTACAACGTCGCGCCGACCTCCCGGACGCTGGCACCGGTGTCGGTGTACCGGACCGCCGGGTCGGTGAGCGATCCCACCCATGTGCTCTCGCACCAGGCCACCCGCCTGAACGGCAACGGCTCCGCCGTGACCCTGGACTTCGGCAAGGAGGTCGGCGGCATCGTCACCCTCAGCTTCTCCGGGGCCAGCGGCAGCGGGCAGAGCGTGGGGCTGGCCTTCAGCGAGTCGTCGGCGTACGTCGGCAACAGCAGTGACAACTCGGGCGGCGGGACGGACGGCGCGATCTACGCGACGGTGGGCGGCGCCGGCAGCTACACCATGCCCGCCGACAAGCTGCGCGGCGGCTTCCGCTATCTGACGCTCTTCCTCGACTCCGGTGGCTGGGTGGACGTCAACGGTGTCTCGCTCGCGTTCTCGGCTGCCCCCGGAGCCACGAATCCGGCCGCCTACCCGGACTACTTCTACTCCAACGACACTCTGCTCAACCGCATTTGGTACGCGGGTGCCTACACCGTCCAGATGGACACCATCGATCCGGCCCAGGGGCGGGTGTGGCCCCTGCCCTCCTCCGGGTGGGAGAACAACGGCGTGGTGGGGGTGGGCAGTGAGGTCCTCACCGACGGCGCCAAACGTGACCGCTCCGTCTGGCCCGGCGACATGGGCATCTCCCTGCCCACGGCCTATGTCAGCACCGACGACCTGACCGCCGCCCGCAACTCGCTGACCACCGTGTACCAGATGCAGCAGTCGTCGGGTGAACTGCCCTGGGCAGGACCGGAGTTCAACTTCTTCGGTTCCGACACCTACCACATGTGGACGCTGCTCGGCACCTACACCTACTACCTGGACAGCGCCGACCGGACCTGGCTCGACGGCGTCTGGGCGCGGTACAAGCGAGGCGTCGACTTCATCACCGCCAAAGTCGACGGGAACGGCCTGCTCGATGTCACCGGGACCCTGGACTGGGCCCGTACCGGCCAAGGCGGGGAGAACATCGCAGCCAACGCGATGCTCTACCGGGTCCTGACCACCGGCGCGTCCCTGGCCCGCACCGAGGGCGACAGCACGCTGGCGACCAGCTACGGCAATCAGGCCGCGGCACTCAGAACGCAGATCAACTCCCGCCTCTGGGACGCGTCCGCCGGCGCCTACCAGGACAACCCCACCAGCACCGTCCACCCGCAGGACGGGAACTCCCTCGCCGTCTGGTACGGCGTCACCTCCTCCGCCGCACAGGCCGACAGCGTGACCGCCTACCTGCGCACCCGCTGGGGCAGCCGCGGCTCGCAGACCCCGGAGTGGAACAACAACATCTCGCCGTTCACCGGCTCCATGGAGGTCTACGCCCACCTCGCCGCCGGTGACGACACCAACGCCCTGAACCTCATCAGGACCGAGTGGGGCTTCATGCTCGACTCTCCGATCGGCACCAACAGCACGTTCTGGGAGGGGTATTCGAACCAGGGGGATGTCGGCCCCTACGGCGGTGCCTACACGAGCATGGCGCACGGCTGGTCCACCGGCCCCACCGGCGCGCTCACCTCCGACGTCCTGGGCATCCAGCCGACCAGCGCGGGCGGCACCGCCTACCAGGTGGTCCCGCATCCCGGCGACCTCACCCACGTCGAGGGCACCCTGACCGTCGCCGCCGGGAAGACCGTCCACGTCAGCTACGACCACCCCGCCGCCGGCGACTTCACCATGCAGGTCGACACGGGCTCCGACACCGGCTCCACCGGGGTGATCGCCGTACCCAGGTTCGGCCAGAGCCACACCGTCACCATCAACGGCACCACCGCCTGGAACGGCACCGCCTTCACCGGCGCCGCCGGGATAGCCGGCGCGGACCAGGACGCCGACTACATATACTTCCGCGGCGTACAACCCGGCTCGTACACCGTCGCCTACCCCACCACGGGCACCGTGTCGCCCACCGAGCACTCCGCGCTGCCGGGCACCTGGGCACAGTGCGCGCTGGAGAACGGGACCTGCGCGGTCTCCGGCACGCAGACCCTGGCCTTCGGCGCCCAGGGCCGGTTCACGTACCTCACCGCCACCGGCAGCACCGCCTGCACGAACACGGCGTTCGGCGACGACCCGATCAGCGGCATGGCCAAGGCCTGCTACGTCCAGACACCGCCACCCACGACGAGCGTCTGGGCGCCGTGCGCCACCGAGGGCGGCACCTGCTCGTACGCCGGCGTGATGACCGTGGCCTACGGCGCGAACGGCACGTACGCCTACGCCACCGTGCCGAGCAGCGCCTGCAGCAACTCGGTCTTCACCGACCCCGCCCCCGGCACCGCCAAGTCCTGCTACCTGACGGCCCCGCCGCCCTCGTTCACCACGTGGACAACGTGCGCTGCGGAGAACGGCAGTTGCTCGTTCACCGGCACCCACGAGGTCGCCTACGGGGCCGACGGCCACTACTCCTACGGCAGCTTCACGGGCGGCACGCCCTGCGGCAACACGGTCTTCGGCGACCCGGCCGCCGGCACCGTCAAGGCCTGCTACGTCCAGTGACCCCACACGCCCCCCTCCGCACGCCCCCTTCGCACGCCGTCAACGAGACCCGAAAGACCGAAAGCAGGTGGAACATGGTTGGCTGGAGACCCTTGCGCATCCCCGTCCTGGCGCTGATCAGCGCCCTGCTCTGCACCCTCGCGTTCAGCACGGCCGCCGGTGCCGCCCAGCCCGGGGCGCCCTCCGGCTGGTCGACCGTTTTCGCCGACGACTTCAACGGGGCTGCCGGCACGGCTCCCTCGGCGGCGAACTGGATGTTCGACACGGGCCCCGGCTCCAGCTTCGGGACCGGTGAGATCGAGACGATGACCGCCTCCACCGCCAACACCCGCCTGGACGGCAACGGCAACCTCGCCATCACCGCCCTCAACTCCGGTGGAGCGTGGACGTCGGGCCGCATCCAGACGCCGACCGCGAGCGTGGGCGCACCGGTCGGCGGCAAGCTCATGGTCACCGCGTCGATCATGCAGCCGAACCCGGACGCCGGCTCCGGGTACTGGCCCGCGTTCTGGATGCTCGGTCCCGGCCAGTGGCCGGAGAACGGTGAGATCGACATCATGGAGGACGTCAACGCCCTGTCCCAGGTGGCCGGCACCATCCACTGCGGCGTCTATCCCGACGGACCGTGCAAGGAGGGCACCGGCATCACCAGCGGTCTGCGGGCCTGCGGCGGCTGCCAGACGGGCTACCACACGTACTCGATGATCCTCGACCGCACCGACACCTCGGCCGAGTCCATCACCTTCTACCTGGACGGCAACGCCTACTTCTCGGTCGACGAGAGCCAGGTCGGCACCGCCACCTGGCAGGCCGCCTTCGACCACAACCTGTCGATCATCCTCGACCTCGCCATGGGCGGCAGCTTCCCCAACGGCGCGTGCGGTTGCACCACTCCCTCCGGTTCCACCACCTCGGGGGCCACCATGAGCGTCGACTACGTCGCGGCGTACACGACCGGCGGCACGGGCACCACCGTCCAGGCCCTGCCGGGCACCTGGAACCCGTGTGCGGGCGAGGGCGAGACATGCCTGGTCAACGAGAGTTCGGCCGTGGCGTTCGGAGCGAACGGCAGGTTCGACTACGGCACCGAGAGCGGCCCGACCGCGTGCGGCGTCGGCGCCTTCGGCGATCCCGCGACCGGGGTGGTGAAGTCGTGCTACGCCGAACCCGCACCTCCGACGGCCGACGTGTGGGCGCGGTGCGCGGGCGAGAACGAGACCTGCTCGTACAGCGGCGTGATGACAGTGGCCTACGGCGCCAACGGCAGCTATTCCTATGCCACTTTGGGCGGCAACACGAGCTGCTCCAACGCCGTGTTCGGTGATCCGGCGGGAGGCACCGTCAAGTCGTGCTACCTCGTCGGTGCGCCGCCGTCCTTCGTCTCCTGGACGAAGTGCGGTGCGGAGAACGCGAGTTGTTCGTTCACCGGCACCCACGAGGTCGCCTACGGGGCCGACGGCCACTACTTCTACGGCAGCTTCACGGGCGGCACGCCCTGCGGCAACACGGTCTTCGGTGACCCGATCTACGGGACGGCCAAGAACTGCTGGGTCCAGTAGCGGCGGACGTGAGGAGGGCCGGTTCCCCGGGGCGTGTCCCCGGGGAACCGGCCCTCCTCCTCTTGGCGGAGTTACTGACCGAAGCCGTAGGCGAACAGGTGGTCGGTGCCCGTCGAACCGGTCACCGGCAGCGTCACCGACGCCACCTGCTTGGACGGATCCAGCGCGACCTTGGTGGCGAAGACGTAGGTCTTCACGTTGTCCCGGCCGCCGCTCCCGGTGTTCCGGTAGGCGGTGGCGACGGCCGTCGTGTCGCTCGGCAGCGGCTTGCTCGGTCCGCCGTTGAGCGTCCAGTCCGAGAAGCCGACCGTCGCCCGGGTGGTGGTGCCGTCGGTGTAGGTGACGGTCAGTGTGCCCGAGACCCCGCTGCCGTCGGTCGGCGCGTTGACCGCCGCGCCCAGCAGCCCCAGCGACGCCCCCGAGGTGCCGGCCGGCATCGGGAGGGTCTGGCCGGCCATCTCCAGGTTGTCGAGCTGACCGGACGTCACCGTCGGCCAGGTGTAGGAGATGCCGTCGACCGTGAGGGGGGCGCCGCTCGTGACACCGGCCGCCGACAGCGCGTTCTGCGAGTAGGCCCAGCCGCCGCCGTCGAAGCCGCCCGAGTAGCTGCTGCCGTCGGGGTAGATGCCCTCGTTGGTGGCGTACGGCCACAGCGCGCCGGGCTTGGCGACGGCCACGCGGAGCGCCGCCCCGGACAGTGCCGTACCGGTGCTGTGGTCGGTCAGGGCGAAGGTGACCGGGTACGTCCCCTCGTTCGCGCCCGCGGTCACGTGGACCTTGGCCTCGGCGCTGCCCGAGGCGGGCACGGTCAGCGAGCCGGACGCCGGGTCCGGTGTGACGCCGGAGGGCGCCGTCGCCGTCCAGTCGACCGTGACGGCCTTGCTGCCGAGGTTGGTCAGGTCGAGGGTGCCGTCACCGGCCGCGCCGGGCTGGAGGACCAGGCCGTTGCTCGGACCGGTCGCGGCCAGTACCCGGCCGCCGCCTGTGGTGTCCGACGGCGGCACCGCCGACGCGCCGGACGCCCAGGAGGTGTTCGCGTGGGTGCCGAGCGTGTAGTCGAGCCTGCCCGCGCCCCCGAACTGCCGGTACGTCAGCCAGGACTTCTTCCACGCCTTGCCCTTGACGTTCAGGGACTGCACGTACGGCGCGTCGGGTGCGGCCTGCGGCGCGTTGATCCGCACCGTCCTGCCGTTTCCGAGGGTCACCTGGGCCACCGGGAACGCCGGGCTGCCGAGCACCAGGGTGTCCGTGCCCGGGGTCTCCGGGTACATACCGAGTTCGGACCAGACGTACCAGGAGCTCATGGCGCCCAGGTCGTCGTTGCCGAAGGAGCCGACCGGGGCGTTGAAGTACAGGTCCTGCTGGGCCGCGCGGACGGCTGCCTGGGTCTTCCACGGCTCGCCGGTGTAGTTGTACTCCCAGGGGATCTCCACGCTGGGCTCGTTGCTCAGGTCGGCGTCGGTGCCGCCGGGGTTCGTGATGTCGTCGAGCAGGCTGTCCAGGTAGGACGAGTACGCCTTGGTGCCGCCGCGGGCCTGGATGAGCTGCTGCAGGTTGAAGGGGACCATGGGGGTGTACTGGGCGGAGGTGCCCTCCACGAAGCCGTTGGAGGTGCCGGGGGTGAACCCGCCCGCGAACTGGCCGTCCTTGTTCTTGGCCTGGAGGTAGCCGCTCTGCGGGTTGAAGACGTTCATCCAGTCCTGGGCGCGGGTGGCGAACTTCTCGTAGACGGCCGTCTTGCCGAGCGACTTCGCGAAGGCGGCGAGTGCGTAGTCGGCGGAGTCGTACTCCAGCTGGGTGGAGACCGGGCCGTAGAAGTTGCAGCAGTTGTAGTCGTTCTCGTCCAGCGGGAGGTAGCCCTTGGCGTCCCGTACCGACTCGCCGGGGCGGTCGTTGTTCGGGACGGTGGCCTCGTGCTTGAGGGCGGCGAGGGCCTTGGCCGTGTCGAAGTCCCTCGCGCCGAAGGCGTACGCGTCGGTGATGATGCCTGCGGCCGGGTCACCGACCATCACGTAGCTCTCGCCGTTGTTCGAGGCCCACTTGGGCAGCAGGCCCGTCTGGTCGTAGCCGTTGAGCATCGACGTGACGACGTCACTGGCGACCTTGGGCTCGGCCATCGCCATCAGCTGGGTCTGGGAGCGGTAGGTGTCCCAGCCCGAGTAGTTGGCGTACTGGGCCTTCTGGCCCTTGGCCAGCTTGTGGATCTGGTTGTCCATGCCCATGTACTGGCCGTTGTCGTCCGAGAAGACGTTCGGGTGCAGCAGGGCGTGGTAGAGCGCGGTGTAGAACTGCGTCCGCTGGTCGGCGGAGCCGCCGCCGACCCGGATTTTCCTCAGCACCGTGTTCCAGGCGTCATGGTTGGCCTTCTCCACGGCGCCCACGTTCCAGCTCTTGATCTCCTTGCCGAGGTTGTCCGCCGCGTTGGCGTCACTCGTGTACGAGATGCCGACCTTCGCCGTCACCGTGGGGTTCGCGGAGGTGTCGAAGGTGAGGTACATGCCGTTCGCGCCGGTCGTGGGCGGCTGGGCGGCCTTGGCCGTCTCGGACAGCCGGGAGGCGGCACCGGCGCTCGGTGCCGGGGAGGCCGTGCCGGAGGCCTTGGCACCGTTCCCGTGGACCGTCGGGTCCGGCTTGGCCGGGACGGTGAAGTGCTTCTCCTTCAGCGGCGTCGACGTGGACTTCTGCGGGACCTGCCGGACCTTGCCCGCCTTCAGCGACTTGGCGCCGGGGGTGATGGTGCTGCCGACCCAGGTGCCGCCGGCGGTGAACGGCCGGTCGAACTTGATGTCGAAGTGCAGCGTGTACCGGTTGCTCGCGCCGCAGAAGTGGCCGCTGTCGACGGCGCCGCTGATCTCCTTGCGGTTGACCACCTGGACGCGGGTGCCGTCCACCTGGGTGGCGCCCCCGCTGAGCTTGAACAGCAGGTTCGCCTGCTGCCCGGCGGGGAAGGTGAAGGTGCCGAGACCGGCCCGGGTGGTGTCGGTCAGCTCGGTCCTGACCCCGTTGGCGTCGGTGACCTTGTAGGACCCGACGGCGGCCTGCTCGTCGGCGTGGCCGAAGCCGACGGACGTGCTGCCGAGGTCGCCCGAGAGCGCGCCCGTCACCGGCAGGACGGGCAGGTCGCCCGCGACCGGGCAGCCGGGTCCGGACACGTGGGTGAGGCTGAAGCCGGAGATCTTCTTGTCGGCGTACTCGTAGCCGCCGCCGTCGGGGCGGTCGGGTGTCGTGTCGGGGCCCCACTGCACCATGCCGGCCGGCATGTCGGGGCCGGGGAAGGTGTCCACGGCCCCGGAGGTGCCGATGAGGGGGTTGACGAGGGACGCCGGGTCCGTCACGAGGGCCGGTGTCGCGGTGCTTGCGGCATGGGCGCTCGCGACCGCCGAGAGCGGCAGGGCTGCCATGCCCAGGACGCAGACCACGGCAAGGCGTTGGCGGAATCTTTCTCGGGTGGGGCGTGGTGCGGCTGAAGGTCGGGGTCTCACCATCGGTTGCCTCCGCAGCAGTTCATGCTTCGCACATCAGGTGTCGGCGCGCCGAGAAACACCGGAATGCCGGCGACAGGCAACGAACCCGGTCGCCCCCACGGCGGCCTGACAACGTTGCCATACACGACTGTTGAGTGAAACGCCTGTGCTTGCGGCATGTCAACGAGGCCAACGGAACTTTCTGCGCGCGAAGTTCACGGAAGGTCAGACACGGACCCGGGTGGTCGCACCGCGGCCGACCCTTGCACCCGAGCTCACGTCACACGAGGACGCGAACCCACCCCGAGCGCGAAACCGGCCGGCCGGCCGGGCCGAACCGCCGGAAACTTGCGGTAGTTACGGTTCCCGGCCGAAGGCTCCTTCCGCACCACACCGCACCGCCATCGCCACCGCCATCGCCACCGCCGCCTCCACCGCCACTGCCACCGCCACCACGCACGCACGCACGCACGCACGCACCGGCCAGGACACCCGCCGCGACATGGTTCCGCTCGAAGCCGCGCCACGCGGGCGCAGACCCCCGCTCGCGTGCGCGCCGACCGCGCGAGGCGGACCCCGAGACCGCTGTGACGCGGCGTGCCGCGCGGGGCCGGTGCGGATGGTGAGCGGCCCGGTGCCGCGAGCGAGGCGTGACGGGGGCGCCGTCGCCGGACCGGCAGACCTGCCGCATCCACACCGGGGCGCGGCCCGCTCGGCGGAAGCCGTCACGATGCCGGGCAACCGGTCCGGGATTCGCGGGAGAGGAAAAAACCCGAATAGCCGTCACGGCAATCAATTGACCATCGCTTACCTGTTCTTGACCGAGCATTTTCTCGAACTTTTTCGAATTCAGAAGTGCGTTGTGTACAGCGACCCCACTCGCGGCGGACGCTCTGCCGCGAGCCGCCAGACCGCCCGGTCACCCAACTGGCCTGCATCTACGTGGACTTGACCCTCCACCAGCGAAAGCTCCGGATGCGCGACGACTGGACGATCCGGTCCGGAAGGGCGCAGAACAGCTTCCTGTGAGAAAGCTATTCGTTTCCATTGACCTGAACCCGTCAACTCTGCTTTGCTTCTCCGCGTCTGACAACGCATCACCATTCCGATGGCAAGAAGCCGTAGTGCGAACGCTTCTCGCTGCCTTTCCATCAGTCCGGTCCAGGACGAGAGTTCCCCGCGGATCGCAACACCGTGCGTGAGTTCCCCAACTGCCGAGCACATCGCCCGTGCAGTCACCCGGTGCCGCTCGGGCCTCTCCTCCTGCTCTGCGACGAAACGGGCGTCAACGTCGACGGCCGGAGCAGGCCGGCGGTGATGCGCCTCGTCGACGTTCCATGCACCTCACCTCCGCCGGACCGACGGCGGAGTCCATGCGAAGAAAGGGCCCCATCACCCATGGGCACTCCCCACCTCCGCGGCGCAGCCCGAGCGACCCTGACCGGTCTAGCGTCGTTGTCCCTCGTCACCGCCGCGGCACTCGCCTCCATACCCCAGGCGACAGCCGCCCCCCAGGCCACGGGTCACACGGTGAGATCCAACCCCTACAGCCCGGCCTACCGGCACTCCTACCGGCACGGTGTCATACCGACCATCCAGCGGAACGCCAAGATGAAGTCCTGGGCGGCCAGCCACCCGGCCGCCGCCGCGGCGACCGGCCCGGAGACGCTGTCCTACGGCGGCGGCATCGACGGCATCGGTGTGCAGAGCGGCCACTCCAAGGTCTACCTGGTCTTCTACGGCTCGCAGTGGGGCACGCAGAGCACCAACAGCAGCGGCGACGCCACGTTCTCCGGCGACCCGGACGGCGCGGCCCCGGTCGCCCAGGAGATGTTCAAGGACATCGGCACCGGGAACGAGCGGTGGTCCGCGGACCTCACCCAGTGGTGTGACGGCCCCAACGTGTCGTCGGGCGCCACCAGTTGCCCGTCCAACGCGAACTTCATCCCGTACCAGAGCGGCGGCGTGCTGTCCGGCGTGTGGTACGACAACTCGGCGGCCTCGCCGAGCGCCGCGACCGGGCACCAGCTCGGCGTCGAAGCCGTCAAGGCGGCCGGACACTTCGGCAACACCACCGCCGCGTCCAACCGTGACGCCTACTACGTCGTCCTCTCGCCGCACAACACCAACCCGGACAGCTACCAGGGCCAGTACTGCGCCTGGCACGACTACAACGGCGACAGCACGCTCACCGGCGGTGCGGTGTCCTCCTCCTACGGGGACATCGCGTTCAGCAACCAGCCGTACAACATGGACTCCGGCTCCGGTTGCGGCGTCGGATTCGTCAACTCGCCCGGCACGCTCGACGGCTGGACCATGACGCTCGGCCACGAATGGCACGAGATGATGTCCGACCAGAACCCGGCCGGCGGCTGGACCAACCACACCGGCAGCTCGTACAACGGCCAGGAGAACTCCGACGAATGCGCCTGGCTCTCGCCCGGCAGCACGGGCGGGGCGGCCAACGTCACCATGGGCACCGGTACCTTCGCCGAGCAGGCCAGCTGGTCCAACGACACCAACAACTGCGCCATCTCCCACGCGATCGTCGGCGGCGGCGGCAGTGGCGGTGGCGGCACCCTCACCAACGGCACCTTCGAGGCCGGCAGCCTGTCGAGCTGGACCACCAGCGGCAGCACCTCCGCCACCGCCTCGGCGGCGCACAGCGGCAGCTACGGCGCGCTGGTCGGCTCGACCAGCCCGACGAACGCCTCCTCGGTCTCCCAGTCCTTCACCGCCCCGTCCGGCACCAGCAAGGTCTCCTTCTGGTACGACGTCACCTGCCCGGACACGGTGACCTACGACTGGGCGACGGCCACCCTCCAGGACACCACGGCCGGCACCACCACGACGCTGCTCGCCAAGACCTGCACCCAGGGTGCGGGCTGGAAGCAGGTCTCCGGCACCGTGACCCCGGGCCACACGTACACGCTCACCCTCACCAACAACGACGACAACTACGCGGGTGACGCGACCTACACCTACTACGACGACGTGACCGTCTCCTGACCCCTCGAACCGTACGGTGGGGGCGAGCCGTCGGCTCGCCCCCACCGCCGTCCGAGCGCCCGTACCGGGCGGCATCCACCGGAGGGCCCGTGTTCCGTTCGCCAGTCCGCATGTGCCCCGCCCGGCGCGCACTGCGCGCCGGGCTCGCCGCCTTGGCCGCGGCAGCCGCGACGGCCGCCCTGGGCGGCTGTTCGTCCGGCCCCGCCGGACCGGCGGTTTCCCCTCCGCCGTCGCCGACTCCCGCCTCGTCCGCGTCATCCGCACCGTCCGGATCCGCCACCCGGTCGGTCGTGCTCGACGAACGGGCCCGCGGAACCACGGTCCGGGTGGCCACCGGCACGCTCGTCGTGGTGCGCCTGCACAGCGCCTACTGGTCGACCCCGGCCGGCTCGGACCCGCGGGTGCTCGCCCCCGTCGGCGGCGGAACCACGGCCACCGCGAGCTGCCCGCCCGGCCGCGGCTGCGGCATCTCCTCCGCGCGGTTCACCGCCCTGCGGCCCGGCACGGCTCAGGTCACCGCCGGACGCGATTCGTGCGGGGAGGCCATGCGCTGCCCGCCGGGCCAGGGACGCTACGACGTCACCGTGACGGTCACCCGATAGCGCGGGGCGGCCGCCGGGCACCGCTTCCGTCGGCGCGCGGCAGCCCGTCCTCACGGGACGGCGTTCGCCGACAGGTCCGCCGCGGAGGCGGAGTGCGCCCGCAGGCATCACCGTTGCCCGACGGCTGCGGTGACGAGCCGCAGGCCGTCGGCGAGCTGCTCGCGGTGCCGGCGCAGCGCCTCGGGGGTGATGCCTTTCTCCGCCACGGCCACGGCCAGGTCGTCGGTGGCCACCTTGAGCACGGCGCTCATGGTGGCGGCCCGCATACGGATGCCGAGCGAGTCGGCCGACCCGCCCGCGCGTTCGGCGAGCACTTCGGTGAACGTCTCCTCCGCGCGCTCCCGGAGCACCAGATAGACGGCCCGCAGCGCGGGCTCCTCGTGAGTCATCCGGATCACGGTGAGAACCGCCTCGGTGTCCTCGTCGGACGACGCGTCGGGCGCGGGCCGGTAGGCGGCGCGCAGGTGCTCGGTCAGATCGACGTCGGGCGGCCAGGCGTACAGCACCGCCTGGAAGGCCGCGAGGGACTGGCTGAGCAGCGGCTCCACACAGCTTTCCTTGCTCGGGAAGTGGCGCCACAGGGTGCGTTCCGAGACCCCGGCCGCCCGCGCGATCTGCTCGCCGGAGGTGGCGGCCACACCCTGCGCCGCGAACAGCCGGACCGCGTGACGGGAGATGCCGAGGCGCTGCCGCTGCCGTTGCCGGTCGCTCACCGGGGGCCGTCCCCGGCGGGGCGCTATCGGGCCACTGTCCGCCGTCACGTCCTTCATCGGGCGATCCAATCACGCCCCGGCCACGGGGCGACTGGCCGAAAACATTATTGGCAGTGACTGACAATAAAGTGTTACCGTCGAAGTGCCGGAAGATCACGTTCCGAGGTCCAGGAGGAGGACCATGAACGGTGCCGCCGAGCATTCCCGCCTGCCCTTCGCACGGCCGAACGTGCTCGATCTCGCTCCCCTGTACGAGGTGCTGCGCCGCGAGGCGCCGATCACGCCGGTCACCACACCGGCCGGGGATCCGGCCTGGCTGGTCACCCGCTTCGACGAAGTGCGCGACCTCCTGAGCGACAAGCGGCTCGGCCGCTCCCATCCCGAGCCGGAACGGGCGTCCCGCATCACCACCGCCGCGGTGCAGGAGGGCCCTTCGGGCAACTACGCCACCGAGGAGGCCGACCACACCCGGATGCGCCGGCTGCTCACCCCCGCCTTCTCCGCCCGACGCATGGTGATGCTCTCCGATCACGTACGGCAGCTCGTGGACGGCTGTGTCGACCGGCTGCTCGCCGAGCGGGCCGTCGCACCCGACGGGGTGGTCGACCTGCATGCCGGACTGGCCTTCCCGGTGCCGGTCGCGGTCATCTGCCGGCTGCTCGGCGTACCCGAGAGCGACCGCGAGCACTTCGCGTCGCTGTCGGAACGCATGGCGAACTACGCCATCGGGGACGATGCCGAACGGGCGCGGGAGGAGTTCAACGACTACATGAGCACGCTCGCCGAGGCCAAACGCGCCCGGCCGGGCGAGGACGTCATCTCCGACCTGGTACGCGCCCAGAGCGCCGACGCGGACTTCGACCACTCCGAAATGATCAGGCTCTGCGTCGGCCTGCTGTTCGCCGGGCACGAGACCACCGTCAACCGCATCGGGCTGGGCACGCTCTTCCTGCTCACCCGCCCCGAGCAGTGGCAGGCGCTGGTCGCCGACCCCGCCGGCCGGGTCAACGCCACCGTCGAGGAGATCATGCGCCTGGGCGCGCCCGGTGACCTCGGTCTGCTGCGCTACGCCCACACCGACGTCGACGTCGCCGGGGTCACCATCCGATGCGGCGACGCCGTGATCCTCTCCGTCAACTCGGCCAACCGCGACGCGGCCGTGTACACCGACGCCGAGACGTTCGACCCCGACCGTCCGGAACGCAACCATCTCGGATTCGGCCACGGCCCGCACTTCTGCATCGGAGCGAGCCTGGCCCGCACGGAACTGCGCGTCGTCTTCGCCGCCCTGGCCGAGCGCCTGCCCGGGCTGCGGCTCGCCAAGGACGTCGACGACCTCCCGATGCGCACCACCCTCACCGGCGGGGTCAGCGTGCTTCCCGTGACCTGGTGACGGTACCGGCCGGGGGTCCGGTCAGGGCGACCGGTGCCAAGGCCGGGGTGGGACGCCCCCGTTCGGGAGCCTCCCACCCCGGCCGCCTTCGACGAGTCCTACTTTCTCTTGAGGGTGAAGTCCTTGGTGACGGTGGAACGCTTCTTGATCTTCACCGTCGCGACGGTCGGCTGGAAGCCGTCCTTGGCCACGATGACCTGAAGCGGGTTGTTGCGGACGTCGAGCCACAGGGCGTACCCGCCGTGGGCGTCCGTCGTCAGCGTGTAGCTCGTGGCCCAGGTGTCGATCTGGACGGTCGCCCCGGCGATCGGCGCGGTGCCGCCGCCGGCGGTGACCCCCAGCACCGTCCCGGTGATCTTGCCCCAGGTGCTGGGCGGGGCGACCTGCATCTCCACCGGGAGCCTGGGCACGGAGTACGGAGTGTCGGTGCTGAAGGACAGCTGGGCGGTGAAGTCTCCCGGCTGGGTCACCTCGGCCACGGAGGCGTCCAGGGTGACCGTCACCTTCGAGCTCTTACCGGGCTGAAGGGTGAGCTGTTGTTCGCTCTCGCTCAGCCAGCTGACGTCGCTCGACTCTCCCTGGTCGTACCCCGGCAGCACCTCCACCGTGGTCGCGGGGGTTGCGAGCGCGACGCCGCCACCGACCTTGAAGAAGCCGAGCGCGCCTCCGCCGCGGTAGGCGGCGGTGTCGGCGTTGGGCAGGGCGGTCCAGGTGCCGGCCTTCGGGTCGAGGGCGAAGCCCTGGTTGGTGATGCTGTTCTGGGTGACGCCTCCCGCGGTGACGAGCAGACCGTTGGCGGAGGTGTACGCGGCGCCCCAGAGGGTGACCGGCAGGTCGGCGACCTGTGACCAGGCGTTGGCGGCGGGGTCGTAGACGTAGGTGTGCTTGACCTCGCTGCTGCCGTTGAACCCGCCGGCGCAGTACAGCTCGCCGCCGATGCCGGCGCACGAACTCCACGAGATCTGCTCCGGGTAGGCGGCCACCGTGGACCAGCTGTCGGCGGCCGGGTCGTAGACGGTGACATCCGTGGAGCCGCAGGAGTCCGCCCCGCAGCCGCCGACCACGTAGAGCTTGCCGTCGAGCACGGCGCTGCCGGAGCCCGCGTACGGCTTGGGCGAGGCGGCGCCGGTGGTCCAGGTGTCGCTTCCCGGGTCGTAGATCTCCAGCTTGGAGTCGGGGTCGCCGCTGGCTCCCCAGCCGCCGACGGCGTAGAACTTGCCGTCGATGAAGCCGTGGGCGGGAGCCTCCCGGGTGTCCGCCGCCGCGGCCAGCTCGGTCCAGGTGCCGGCGACCGGATCGAGGACGTACATGTCCTTGGTGTCGGCGCTGCCGTCGAAGCCGAAGGCGGAGTAGACCTTCCCGTCGTCGGAGGCGACAGCGTTGTCCATCAGCTTCACCGGCAGGTCGGCGGCCGCCTGCCAGGCGTCACCGGCGGCCCCCGGGACCACCTTGGCCGTGGTGCCCGCGGCGGACGCGGCGGCCTTGCTCGACAGCGGGGAGTACGTGCCCTTGACCAGCTTCAGCGGGGCGCCGCCCGCGGACTCGATGCTGAACCCGCCGGGCTGTTCCCCCAGTTTGACGGTGGCGGGTGCCGTGCCGGTGTTCTTGACCGTCAGGGTCTTGGTGGTCTGCTCGCCCCAGCCCACCGACGCGGTGATGGAGGTCTTGTCCAGCGTCAGCTGCCCGGCGCCGAGTGCGAAGTCCGCGCCGACCGCGCTGTCGGCCTGCACCTTCACCGTCTTGTCGAGCCCGGTGTAGTGCGGCTTCGCCGCGGTGAAGCCGTGGCTGCCGAGGGAGGAGAACAGGGCGTAGACGCCGTCGCCCAGGGCGGGGTCGTCGGGGGTGGCGACGGTGACGGTGGTCTGCTTGCCGTCGTCCTTGTTCGTCACGGTGGCGCCGGTAAGCCCCGTGGAGGTGTTGGCATCCGTCACGGTGCCGGTGAGCAGACCGCCCGGGAGGGGCGTGACGTGGCGTTCGCCGACGAAAACGTTGTCAACCTTCCACCACCAGCCGAACGAGCCGGTGAAGTGGAAGCGCAGTTGCACCGATGCCGCGCCGGCGTAGTCGGTCAGCGGGAGTTCGACCTTCTCCCCGCCGGAGGTGCTACCGGTGGCGGACCAGAGTGTGGTCCAGGTGGCGCCGCCGTCGGTGGTCGCGTCGACGTCCGCGCTCTGGCCCCCGATGGCCCAGTAGTCATCGGCGAAGGTGATCTCGGGTGCGGAGTTGTCGGTGAAGTCGTACACGGGGCTGAGCAGTTGCGAGTCCTGGGTGGCTCCGCCGCCGTAGTGGTCGCTGTCGACGATGGCGAACCCGCCGTCACCGCCGGTGGTGTTGCCGCGCGAGCCCGGGTCGTCGAAGGTCCAGCCGCCGGTCGTCCCGTCGGCGTTGACCACACTCCAGCCCTTCGGGGCGGAGTCGGTCGAGTCGAACGTCTCGGTGGTGCCCTCGTCCTTCACCGAGTAACCGGCGGGCGCGGTGGGCGCCCACGAATCGACCGGAACCGCTACGTTCAGGCTCTGGTCGGAGTCCGCGACGGTGATCTTCCTGGTGGGCGACGTGTACCCGGGATAGGCGCTGTCCACGTGCAGCGTGTAGTCGTGGCCCTGGGGCAGTTTCAGGTCGAAGGCACCGGTGAGGGGGTCCGTCCACACCGGGCCGCCGGGGACGCCGTCCGCGGTGATCTTGGCGTAGAGCGGCCACCCGTGGCCGGAGCCGTCGGTGACCTTGCCGGAGACCGTCCGGCTGGGGACCGGGGTCAGGGCGAAGTCCTTGGTGAGGGCGTCGCCGTCGGCGAGGGACACGCCGGAGGCGGTGCCGGTGGCGTAGCCGTAGGCTTCGACGGTGATGTCGTAGCTGCCGACCGGCAGGACGAGCGAGTAGGTCCCGTCGGCAGCGGTGTGCGCGGTGCCGCCGCCCTGGGTGGTGACGGTGGCTCCAGCGACCGGCTTGCCGGTGCTGTCGTCGGTGACGGTGCCGGAGAGCTTCCCGTGCGGGCCACTGCGGAACGCGGCCAGCCCGTCGGGCGTGCCCAGGCCGGTCGGGCCGTCGTAGCCGGCACCGGCGGTGCACAGGTACGCGGGGGTGCAGGTGCCGTTGTCACCGCTGGTCACGTCGTTGAGACCGGTCCCGGAGGCGTACGGGTAGGAGTTGGGGTAGGTGCCCGCGACGGGGGTCCCGGCGTCGGCGTACACACTGGCGATGATCGGAGAGGCGGCGCTGGTGCCGCCGTACACCTGCCAGCCGCCACCGCCGTAGGTCTGGTAGACCGCGACGCCGGTGGCCGGGTCGGCCACGGCGGAGACGTCCGCGACGGTGCGCTTGTCGCATCCGGTGTCCGTCTGGAAGGCCGGCTTGGGCTCGTAGACGGAGCAACCGGATCCCGGGCCGTAGCCGTTGCGGTTCCAGACCGACTCGGACCAGCCGCGCGCGGAGCCGGAGTCCCGGACCAGTGAGGTGCCGCCGACGGACGTCACGTAGGGGGAGACGGCAGGGTAGGCCACCCCGTAGTCGCTGTCGCCCGAGGAGGCGACCACGGCGACACCGGGGTGGTTGTAGTGGGTGTCGTACGTCGTCTCGTCCGGGGTCTCACCGCTGCCCGGGGTGCTGCTGTAGTTGGTGCCATAGGAGTTGGAGACGTACTTGGCGCCGAGCGCGACCGCCTGGTCGACGGCGGCTCCGAGGTCCTCGAAGCTCGGCTGGTCCGCCTCGACGAGCAGGATGTGCGCGTTCGGCGCGGCCGCGGAGACCATGTCGAGGTCGAGCGAGATCTCGCCGGCCCAGCCGGCGTCGGGCGCGGGGTAGTCGGTACCGCCGCGCTGGTCGACCTTGGTGAAGCAGCCGTTCGCGGCGGTGCAGGCGGGCAGCCCGTACTGCTCGCGGTAGACGGCGAGGTCGGCCTCGGCGCTGGGATCGTCATAGGCGTCGACGATGGCGATCGTCTGCCCCGCACCGCCGTCGGCGGGAAGGCTGTAGGCGCTCTGCAGGTCGGCGGGGCCGTAGCCGCTGGGGGTGACGGAGGCTGCCAGCAGGCCCTTGACGGCTCTGGTGTCGGTGCGGCGCAGGGCGAAGCAGGCGGCCTCGCCCTTCTTGGGCGTGGCGCAGGTCGGTTCGAGGGCGGCCTTCTTCTTGGCCGAGGCTGCCGACGAGGCCGAGGACGCCGGTGAGACCGACGGCGCCGCCGCGTGGGCCGGGATCTGCATGCCCACGACCGTGATTGCGGCGGCGCTCAGGACGGTCAGGCAGGCGGCGGCTCTTCGTCGTAAAGCTGAGGCGGTTCTCGGTGAGAGGCGCAAAACGTTACTCCTCAGTTTGCACTGCAAGGGTCGACTCGTACGTGGTTGCCGGCCGACAGCGAATACGCGTAGCCGCATTCGCCGACTTCAATTGGCGTACCTCAAAGCGCAATTGACAATAAACGGCGTGTTACATGCGCATGTCATTGGGTGCGCAATGAGATTCGGGCCCAGGGCCGAAAACAAATCTCCATGCCAATGGGGCCCTCCGCCGAAAACATGCGGGGCCATTTCTGCTCGGTAATTGAGATTCGGTCGGCTGCGGGTATCCGGGGGTCGGGTGTACACCCCGCGGCGGCCACCGGAGTCGGCGGACCGGAACATGTGGCGGAACGGAGATCACCACGCTGGTGACCTGTGATAATCCTGACCTCGGCAGTCCCGCCTGACAAGATCCGCCGTCTGCGAGCCCGCGCAGTTGCGCACTTGCGTAGCATCGGCGTGAACCTCGTTCCGATCTTCCGAGGAGTCGCTGATGGACGTGTCCTCCTCAGACGCGTTGTGGGCCGGCACCGGCCTGGTCGCTACCGCCCGGCAGGCGCTGGAATACCTGGTCGGCCACCCGGAAGCGGACGAGGACGCGGTCGCGGCGGGAATCGGTGTGCCGGCCACGGCGGCCCGGACCGCCCTGCGATCCCTGGAGGCCGAACTCCTGGCCGTGCGCGTCGGGGAACGGCCCACGCGCTGGAGCGCCAGCCCGCCCCGCTCCTCGCTGGGCGCCCTTCTGGGCCGTAAACGCCAGGAGTTGGCCAGAGCGGAGCTGTACGCGGAACAGCTCCACGAGATCTATCGCACGGCCCCGGGCCGGCAGATCGCCACGGATCTCTTCGAGGTGGTCGAGAGCGACGAACAAGTCGGCGCCCGCTACTCCCACCTGCTGCGCAGCAGTCGGCACGAGGTGCTGCATTTCGCGAAGCCGCCGTATGTGACCTCGCGGATCGCCCCCGCCGACGCCTCCACCGCGACGGGCGCCACGGTCCGTCCCGGCGTCCGGCTCCGGTCCGTGTACGACAGCGACGGAATCTCGGACGACGGTTGCCTGGAGGCGGCCCTGCGGAGCACCACCGCGGAAGGAGAGCTGCGGCTCCTGCCCGGACTTCCCATGAAACTCGTCATCTTCGACGGCGTCGCGGCGATCATGCCACTACGAAGCGACGATCCCGCCGCGGGCTCACTCGTCGTGCACTCCTCGACGCTGCTGGACGTACTGACCGCCCTTTTCGAGAGCGTATGGGAGCGTGCTGTGCCCCTCGCGCTGGAAAGCCGGCCCGCTTCGCCCACCGCGAGCGCGGAAAGACACGACGGCGTGGTGCACAGCCGGACGCGGGACATCCTTCGCCTGATGTCCGCCGGGATGAAGGACGACGCCATCGCGCGCGCCTTGCGGCTCAGTCGCCGGACGGTTCAGACCCATATCAGCGATCTGGGCAGGCAACTGGGCGCGCGGACCCGCTTCCAGATAGCCCTGCTGGCCCAGGAACGCGGCTGGCTCGGGGACCCGAAGGGGTAGACGACGCTCCCGGTGCGTTTCCGTGCGCCCTTTCCGCGCGGAAGCCGACCCGGTGCGCCCGCGGTGGCTGACGAGGCGACGTCCAAGCCGAGGTCAGCGACGCGGGAGGGGTGGTAGCCCCAGCGGGGCCCGGAGGCAGTCCCCCCACGGATCCGGTGGCTGGCCCGCTGTCGGCGCGGTGCGGCCATGCCCAGACTCGGCGGTATGACGTTCTCCATCGACGCTCCCGTCACGGCCGCGACGCCCGCCGCCCCTGCGCGGCCCTCCGGTCCCGGCAGCGACTTCGCCAGACTCTCCCGACGCATCGGCGAGGCAGGCCTGCTGGACCGGCGCCCGGGCTACTACACGGTGCGGCTCGGCCTGGTGATCACGGCTCTGCTCGGTGGCGGGACGGCCTTCTTCGCGCTCGGCGACACCTGGTGGCAACTGGCTGTCGCCGCCGCCATGGCCTTTGTCTTCGGCCAAGTGGCGCTCGTGGCACACGATCTGGCGCACCGGCAGGTCTTCCGCCGGCGCCGCCCGAGCGAGGCGTGGGGCCGTCTCTTCGGCAACCTCGCCATCGGCATGAGCTACGGGTGGTGGATGAACAAGCACACCCGGCACCACGCCAATCCCAACCACGAGGAACTCGACCCCGACGTCGCTCCGGACATCCTGGTGTGGTCCACCGACCAGGCACGCGGCAAGCGCGGCCTGGGCCGGGTCATCGGCGGCCACCAGGCGTTCCTGTTCTTCCCCCTGCTGACGCTGGAGGGTTTCAACCTGCATGTGTCGAGCCTGCGGGCGCTGCGTTCGCCGTCCATGAAGAACCGGGCGCTGGAGGGGGCGCTGCTCCTCCTGCACCTGGCGGCCTACCTGTCCGCGCTGTTCCTGGTGCTCTCTCCGGGCAGGGCCGTCGCGTTCCTCGCCGTGCACCAGTGTCTCTTCGGTGTCTATCTCGGCTGTACGTTCGCCCCGAACCACAAGGGCATGCCCACCATCACCGGTGACGAGCGACCCGACTTCCTGCGGCGCCAGGTGCTCACCTCCCGCAACGTGAGGGGCGGTCGGTTCACCGACGTGATGCTGGGCGGCCTCAACTACCAGATCGAACACCACCTGTTCCCGAGCATGCCCACGCCTCATCTGCGGCGGGCCCGGGTGATCGTGCGGGAGTACTGCGCGGAGATCGGCGTGCCGTACCACGAGACCGGGCTGCTGAGGTCGTACCGGGAGGCCCTCACGCACCTGCACCGGGTGGGAGAGCCCCTCAGGCGGCGGCACAAGCCGTCCTGACGGCACGGCGAGGACGTGGAGCGCGGAGCGCCCTTGACGGACCACTCGTCAGGGTGGCGGGGAGCGCGTCGATCCGGCGTCGCGGGACCGGGCCGCCGGGCTCGTCGCGGTCGGCGGGCTCCTCTTGGCCGTGCGCGTCGTACCGATCCTCTCCCGCCCGGTGCGGCTGGATGCGTCCTTCGCCGAAGCGTCGCCCGCTGCTAGCGTCGAAGCGAACCAGGAGACGGGGGGGCCATGTCAGCCGAGGTGATCGATCTGGTCGCGATGGGCGAGGACTTCGTCCGCGATCCGTATCCGGTCTACGCGGCGCTGCGGGAGCGCGGCCCCGTGCACAGGGTACGGATCCCGGAGGGTACGGAGGCCTGGCTGGTCGTCGGGTACGAGGCCGGCCGGGCCGCGCTCGTGGATCCGCGGTTGTCCAAGCAATGGAAGAACGCCTCGCCCTCCTTTCCGCTCCCCAGTCCGTCGGCGGGGCCGCACATGCTCAACTCCGACCCGCCGGACCACGAGCGGCTGCGCAAGCTGGTCGTCCGCGAGTTCACTCCGCGCCGGATCGAGCAGCTCGCCCCACGCGTGCGGCAGATCACCGACGAGTTGCTCGACGCGATGACGGCGCTTCCGGAAGGGCGGGCCGATCTGGTCGAGGCACTCTCGTTCCCGCTGCCCATCTCGGTGATCTGCGAGCTGCTCGGCGTCCCGATGCTGGACAGGGCCGCGTTCCGCGCCTGGACCGGCACGATACTCACCGACCCGGACCCCGACGCGCGGCTGGCGGCGACGGCTGAGGTGTCCGCCTATCTCGCCGAGTTACTGGAGCGCAAGCGCCTGGCACCGGGTCAGGACCTGATGAGCGCACTGATCCGGACCACCGACGAGAACGGCGACCGGCTCTCTCCGGACGAACTGCGCGGCACCGCCTGGCTGCTGCTGGTCGCGGGGCATGAGACCACCGTCAATCTGATCTCCAACGGCGTGTTGGCGCTGCTGACCCATCCCGACCAACTCGCCGCGCTTCGCGAGGACATGACGCTGATGGACAACGCGGTGGAGGAGATGCTGCGCTACGACGGGCCGGTGGAGACGCCGACGTTCAGGTTCACCACCGAGCCGGTCGAGATCGGCACCACGGACATCCCCGGCGGTGGTGAACTGGTCCTCGTGGCTCTGGCGGACGCGAACCACGACCCGGCCCGCTTCCCCGACCCGGGCCGCTTCGACGTCCGGCGGCCCGCGGGCGGTCACGTCGCCTTCGGCCACGGCATCCACTACTGCCTCGGAGCGCCGCTCGCCCGCATGGAGGCTCGGATCGCGATCCGTGCCCTGCTGGAGCGCTGCCCCGACCTCGCCCTGGACGCCCACCCGGCCGCCCTGACGTGGCGCCACGGCATGCTCATCCGCGGCCCACGTCAGCTGCCGGTCCGCTGGAAGTCCTGACCTCGCGTCTGCCGAGTGCCTCATCCGGTGCCGGCCACGCGGCACGCGGCACGCGGCACAGAGGCCCGTCCATGGCCTGTGACGTGCGGGTTCGCGCGAACTGATCTTGGCCACCGAGTGGGCGTGCCAGGCCGGCCGCGCGTGCCGTCGCGCCCGCGCCACCCCGCCGTGTCGAGCGGGCTCTCCTTCCTCCGGTTCAGCCGGCTGCCGCCGGGCGGCCGCCGAGGACAGGACGCGGGCACCCTGGAGGAGGAGGCGCGGCGGCGGGAGAGGAGGCGTGATGCGAACCAGCGACGAGATCTATCACCAGGTCCGCTGGGACCCGCGGTTCGACCCGGCCCGGTTCGTGCTGGGGATCAGCCGGCGTGGGGGTGCCCTGAAACGCATCGCGCTGCCCTCCTTCGTGCCCGGGGGCGACGTCCCGTGGCACCGGGTGGTGTTCATCGAGGCGGACGGGGAGGTGGTCTGGGACCGGGCGACAGGGGTGGACCGCGTCGACGTGTCGGGCGCCGGCCGGGTGCGGAACCCGCAGGCGGACCCGGGCTTCGGCCGGGGAGCGCCCGTCGGCGTCCTCGGCCTGCCCCCGACGGCCCGCACAGCGGTGGCCTGGATCCCGCCCGCGGAGCTGTGGCCGCCGGTCCAGGACATCCGCCGGGACTACGATCCGCAGATCCACCGCTGGCCGCCGCACGTCAATGTGCTCTTCCCCTTCGTGCCGGAGTCCGACTTCGGGCGGGCCGCCTCGCCGCTCGCCGCGGCGACGGCTGAGGCGCCGGTCTTCACCGCCCGGCTGGACGGGGTGCGGACCTTCCGGCACCGGGCGTACTCCACCGTGTGGCTCGACCCCGCGGCGGCCGGCAGGGCACCGTGGGCGGACCTGCACCGCGCACTGCGGCAGCGGTTTCCGCACTGTCATGGGCCCGCCAAGAACTTCACCCCGCATCTGTCCCTGGGCCGGACCCGGGATCCGCGGCGCGTCAGCGCCGACTGCGCCGCCCGGCTCGACGCCATGACGGCGACAGTCTGGGAACTCGTCCTGCTCTCGCGCAGGGGTGACGGGCCGATGCGGCCACGGGCCACGATCGCCCTGCGCACGGGCGAGATCCGCCGACTCCCCCCGCCCGGCGCCGAAGCGCCCGGCCCGGAGGACACGGCATGGCTCTCCGAGATCTCCGACAGGTGAGGCCATGACCAGGTGGGGCGAAACGCCGCCGGGCGTCCGGGTCGGGTGGGCGGGGTGTCCGAGCCGCCGCTGACGAGCCCGCCGTTCGCGCGTCTCCGCCGCAGATCGGCTACGCACCGTCCGGCCGCCGGGCAGCTCCCCGGTGACGCCCTCCCCACGTGGACTTCGACACAATTAGCCCACTTCGGGATGGATGAATGCGTAAATATGTTCTTTGAAGCCGGTTGCACTCCTGCGGTAACCAGCTCCGGGGGGTACGACGACAACGGCACGGGAGAAGCGTTTGATCACGGTACGTAAGCGAAGCACAGGGCTGATGGCCACGGCCGGCCTGCTCGGCGGCATACTCTCACTCACGGCCCTCGGCGGTACCAGCAACGCTGCCGCCGGCGGCAGCAACACCGGGAACCAGCCGACATCGCAGGCACAGGCACCGGCACCGGCACCGGCAGGCCAGGCGGGCGCCCCGGACACCTCCGACGCCCGAATAAGGATCACGCCCGGTCAAGGTGCCTACGGCGTCGGGATCAACGCCCCCGTGGAAGCCGCCGTCAGCAACGGCAGGCTCACCAAGGTGACCATGACCGACGTCGCCACCGGTACCGAGATCCCAGGCACCCTGTCCACGGACGGCACGTCCTGGAAGCCGAACGGCTCCCTGCAGCGGGCTGCCAGATACCAGGTCGCCGCAGAGGCCGAGGACGCCCAGGGCCGCGCCGTCACCGGGAACGCCACGATCACCACGGTCTCCCCGGCCAACGACTTCCTCGGGCACGTCTCCCCCGCGGACGGCTCGACCGTCGGTGTGGGCATGCCGGTGACGGTCAGCTTCGGCAGGGCGATCACCGACAAGACCGCCGTGGCGTCGGAGATCCAGGTCAGCTCCAGCAGCGGCCAGCGGGTCGTCGGTCACTGGTTCAACGACCACCGCCTGGACTTCCGCCCCGAGAACTACTGGAAGTCCGGCTCCACCGTCACCGTCAGGCTCACTCGCGACGGCATCCGGAAGACGGTCACGTTCAAGATCGGCAGGAGCCAGATCAGCACCGTCGACGCCAGGACGAAGCAGCTGACCGTCGTACGGGACGGCAAGACGATCAAGACCATCCCGATCTCGTCCGGCAGCCCCGAGCACCCGACGTACAACGGCCGGATGGTCATCTCCGAGAAGTTCCGGCAGATCCACATGAACGGTGCGAGCGTCGGCCTCACGAAGGACGGCGGCAAGCCCGCGTACGACATCGACGACGTACCGCACGCCATGCGCCTGACCGACTCGGGCACGTTCATCCACGGCAACTACTGGGGCGCCGACTCGGTCTTCGGCAAGGTCAACACCAGCCACGGCTGCGTGGGCCTGAAGGACGTCAAGGGCGGCGGCGACGGCAGGCAGCCCGCCGCGTGGTTCTTCGAGAACTCGATGACCGGTGACGTCGTGATCGTCAAGAACTCCGCGGACAAGACCGCGCTGGCCCCGGACAACGGCCTCAGCGACTGGAACATGCCGTGGACCGAGTGGGTCTCGGGCAGCGCGGCCCACTGACACCGCGTCACCGCACGCCCATGAACCCGGATCCCTTCCGCCGGGCGGCGGGGCAGTGGTCGCGATCTGTGGACCGCCGTACGGCGCGACTCGTCCGCCCGCTCTTCAGGCAGCTACCGTGTCCGCCATGAAGGGCGTATTCCGGCACCGGCGCTGGCCGCGGCGGCACGTCGGTTTCGACGGGCGCGCCGGGCAGGCGGCCTTCGAGGCGTTGCACCGGACGTCCCTCGCGGCGCCGGCGTTGCGCGGCGGCCTGACCGAGGCGTCGGCCGGCGCGGCCGCGCGGCATCTGCGGCAGCTGCTGGGCGTCCCGGTGCTGGCCATCACCGACACCGAGCGCGTCCTCGCCTGGGACGGCGCCGGCAAGCACCATGGCGCGGCGGCGGTGGACCTGGCCGCCGACGTGCTGGCAGGCGGCGGGAGCGCCGTACTGAGGGCCGACCGGGTGTGGTGCGGGCAGGTGCGCTGCGAGCTCAGGGAGGCCGTCGTCGCGCCTCTGGTGGTGGAGGACCGGGTGGAGGGCACGCTGATCGCGCACGCGCCCGGAGTGTCGGCGGGCCTGGTCCGCGCGGCCGGCGAGGTGGCCCGCTGGACGTCCGGGCAGCTGGAACTCGCGGAGCTGCACCGTTCCCGCACCCGCCTGGTGGAGGCCGAGCTGCGGGCGCTGCGCGCGCAGATCTCCCCGCACTTCTCGTGCAACGCGCTGACCGCGATCGCCTCGCTCGTGCGCACCGATCCGGAGCGGGCCCGCGAACTGCTGCTGGACTTCGCCGACTTCACGCGCTACTCCTTCCGGCGCCACGGCGAGTTCACCACACTGGCAGAGGAGTTCCGCTCGATCGGCCAGTACCTGGTCCTGGAGCAGGCGCGCTTCGGTGACCGGCTGCGCGTCGACGTCCAGGCGGCCGTGGAGGTGCTGCCGGTCGCGGTGCCGTTCCTGTGCGTGCAGCCGCTGGTGGAGAACGCCGTCCGGCACGGCTTCGAGGGCCGGACCGGGCCCGGGAAGATCACGGTGCTCGCATGGGACGCGGGGGCCGAGGCGCACATCACCGTGGAGGACGACGGAGTCGGCATGGACCCCGAGGAGCTGCGGCGCATCCTGGCCGCGGGGGGTGCCGGGGCCTCCCCTTCCACCCGTTCGGGAGGCGTCGGGCTGGGGAACGTCGACGCCAGGCTGCGGCAGGTGTACGGGGACGCGTACGGCCTGGTGGTGGAGACCGCGCCCGGGGCGGGCACCAAGGTGCGGATCCGGGTGCCCAAGTACCGGGCGGGGGTGACGGCCCCGGCGGGGGGCGGCGAAGGGCCGGACTCAAGGGTCTGAGCGCTCAGGTGAGCGCCACCCGGTCACGCATGTGGCGCATCCCACAGCCGCAGGGAGATTGACCCGCTGTGCGGGAAATGTACACACTCACGCATGCTGAGCATTCTGGTGGCCGACGACGAACCGCACGCTCTGGAGGAACTCGTCTATTTGCTCGGCCTGGATCCGGGCGTCGGCCGCGTGGACTCCGCGCCGGACGGCGCCGCCGCGCTGCTGGCACTGGACCGCGCGCTTCAGGAGAACAGGCCGGTGGACGCGGTCTTCCTCGACATGCGCATGCCCGGCCTGGACGGGCTGGAGGTGGCCAGGGTCCTGTCTCGCTTCACCGACCCGCCGCCGGTGGTGTTCGTCACCGCGTACGACGACTTCGCAGTGCACGCCTTCGAGGTCGGCGCCCTGGACTACCTGCTCAAGCCCGTGCGCGCCGGGCGGCTCGCCGAGACCGTCCGGCGCATAGCCGAGCGGCGGGCCGATCCGGCCCCCGCGGCCCCGGACTCCCCCGCCGCCGCGCCCGCGACCCCGGCCGAGCAGCCGGCGGAGAACGACGCCGAGACGATCGCCGTCGAGCTGTCCGGTGTGACACGGTTCGTGCGGCGCTCGGAGGTGCGGCACGTGGAGGCGTGCGGCGACTACGTGCGTCTGCACCTCGCGTCCGGCAGCTGCCTGCTGCGGGTGCCGCTGTCCAGCCTGGCGGACCAGTGGCAGAACGCCGGATTCGTGCGGGTGCACCGCCGCCATCTCGTCGCCACCGGTCACATCGAGGAGTTGCTGGCCGACTCCGGACGGCTGTCGGTCCGCGTGGCCGGCGCCGTCCTGCCGGTCAGCCGCCGCAGCAGCCGCAGACTGCGGGAACTGCTGCTGCCCCCGTCCGGCCCGCCAAGGGGAAGAGGTACCGCCGATGGCTGAGCCGGCCCGGCGCGTGACCGTCACCCATCCGCGTACCCGCGCCGCCCGGCCCGGCCGGCCGCACGCCGCGGTACGCGACGTGCACGAACAGACCCCGCTCGGCGAGGTGTACGTCAGGGCGCTGATGCGCACCCAGCTCCGGCTGGCGCTGCTGGTGTGCGGCGCGGTCTGCCTGCCGCTGGCCTGTCTGCCGCTGCTGCTGCTCGGGCACGTGGGGGTGCCGTCCGGGGTACGGCTGTGGGGTGTCGGCCTGCCCTGGCTGGTCCTGGGGCTGCCGGTCTACGTGCTGCTGGTGACCGCCGGGCTCTGCTACATGCGCCGGGCCGAGCGGCACGAACGCGACTTCGTCGAACACGTCCACCGCTCATGAGCACAGCGGAGAACCTGACCGCCGTCCTGCTGGTCGTCGTCCTGACGGTGGCCGTCGGCGGCTACGGCCTGAGGTCGCGCTCCACCCCGGACTTCTACGTCGCCTCCCGTACGGTCTCGCCGCTGCGCAACGCGGCCGCCGTCAGCGGCGAATACCTCTCGGCCGCCTCCTACCTGGGGATCGCCGGACTGCTGGTGGCGTACGGAAGCACGATGCTCTGGTACGGCATCGGATACACGGCCGGCTACCTGGTGCTGCTCGTCCTGGTGGCCGCGCCGCTGCGCAGGTCGGGGGCCTACACCGTCTCCGACTTCGCCGAGGCACGCCTGGGCTCGCAGGCGGTGCGGCGGACGGCCACCGCTTTCGTGGTGCTGATCGGGTGGCTCTACCAGGTGCCGCAGCTGCAGGCCGCGGGACTGGCCCTGCACGCGGCCCTCGGAGCGCCGGCCTGGTCGGGAGCCGTGCTGGTGACGGCGGTGGTGCTGGTGAGCGTGATCGCCGGGGGCATGCGCAGCGTCACGCTCGTCCAGGCCGTCCAGTTCTGGCTGAAACTGGCCGCGCTCGCCGTCCCGGCGATCGTCCTGCTGCTCGTCTGGCAGGGCGCCTGGCACCCGTCCGGCAGCCCGCCCGCAACCCCCGCGCCGGCCGCCCGCACAGCGGCGGACCAAGGCGGCGGCCAGGCGCTCTACGGCGTGTACTCGCTGATGGTGGCCACCTTCCTCGGGGCGATGGGCCTGCCGCACGTCATCGCCCGCTTCTACACCAACCCCGACGGCCGCGCGGCCCGCCGCACGACCGTGGGCGTCCTCGGTCTGCTGGGCGTGTTCTACCTGCTCCCCGAGATCTACGGCGGGCTCGGGCGGCTCTACACGCCCGGCCTGGCCGCGGCCGACCGGGCGGATGCCGTGGTCCTGCTGCTGCCCGGACGGCTGGTGCCGGGCGCCACGGGCCAGCTGCTGACGGCGCTGGTGGTCGCCGGCGCCTTCGCCGCCTTCCTCTCGACCTGCTCGGGGCTGGCCCTGTCGGTGGCCGCCGTGCTCTCCCAGGACCTCCTCGGCGGCGACGTGCGCGGCTTCCGCCGGGCCTCCGCGCTGGCCGTGCTCGCCCCCTGCGCCATCGCGCTGCTGCTGTCGGAGAGCGGTGTGTCCGTGGCCCACGAGGTCGGGCTGATCTTCTCGGTGGCCGCCTCCACGTTCTGTCCGCTGCTGGTGCTCGGCATCTGGTGGCGGCGGCTGACCCCGTCCGGAGCCGTCGCCGGGATGCTCGTCGGCGGCGGGCTGTCGGTGTCCGCGCTGACGCTCACCCTGCTGGGCGCGGGCGGGCCGGGCTGGGCCGGCATCCTCCTCGCCGAGCCCGCGGCCTGGAGTGTGCCGGCGGCGTTCCTGACCATGGTGGGCGTGTCGCTGGCCACGCCCGGCAGGGTGCCCGCAGGAACCTCCATGATGCTCGCCCGCCTGCATATGCCGGAGGCGCTGGACGTGGGCACCGCCGGCCGCTCAGCGGCAGCGGACGACCGTTCGTCCCGTACCCCCGTCCGTCCGTCGCGCGACGGACGCCACTGACCGACAAGTCCCGTACCGGGGCTCCCCGTCGTGGCGCGGGTGCAGCACAGTAACCGGCCAGAGCGGGAAAACCACGGAACCGCCCGGCCGCCAAGCCGCGCTCCCGGACCGGGAGCGGCAGCCGGACGTCCCGCGGGCTGCGCCCACGGGCGCGCGACCGCACGGCCCCGACCCCGAGCCGACCCGCCGCCCACACCGCACACCACGCCGTCTGCCACCGTGCGCGCCCGCAGACGGCGCCCCCCTCCGTCGCAGGACGTGCCGAGCAGGCACCCCGACCCAAGGACCGCGCCATGACCCAGACCCAGACGCCCGTCACCGACGAGCTGCCCGCCGCTCCCCAGGAGCAGACCCCGGCCGCGCCTGAGGCGCCGCGCCCGCAGATCGCCGATCCCGGACCCCTGGGTCTGGCGGCGTTCGCCCTCACCACCTTCGTGCTCTCCGTCTTCAACGCCGGACTGATCAAGGACGCCTCGCTGGAGGCCGTGGTGCTGCCGCTCGCGCTGTGGTACGGCGGCATCGCCCAAGTCCTCGCCGGCATGTGGGAGTTCCGCAAGAACAACACCTTCGGCGCGCTGGCGTTCACCTCGTACGGCTCCTTCTGGCTGTCGTTCGCGGCCTACGTCCAGTTCGTCGCCCCGAAGCTGCCGGCGGCCCACGCCTACCAGGCGACCGGCCTGTTCCTGCTCGCCTGGACGATCTTCACGGTCTACATGGCGGTCGTCACCACCCGGATCAGCGGTCTGCTGCTCGCCGTGTTCGCGGTGCTGTCGGTGACCTTCGTGCTGCTCACCGCCGGAGAGCTGGGACAGCGCGCGGAGCTGAGCCACGCGGGCGGCTGGGCGGGCCTGCTCACCGCGCTGCTCGCCTGGTACGGCTCGTTCGCCGGGGTGGCCAACGCCACCTGGAAGAACCGGTCCCTGCCGACGTGGCCGTTCCAGGCCTGATCCGCCACCTGCCGACCGACCGACCGAGCACGAGGGAGTCCCCATGAGCAACGAGAGCCTGGCCAGCCTGCTGAAGGAGGAGCGGCGGTTCGCGCCGCCCGCCGGCCTGGCCGCGCACGCCAACGCCGGTGCGGAGGCGTACGCACAGGCCGAAGCCGACCGGCTCGGCTTCTGGGCGGCCCAGGCCCGCCGGCTGACCTGGGCCGAGGAGCCGACCCAGACACTGGACTGGTCGAACCCGCCCTTCGCCAGGTGGTTCGAGGACGGCAGGCTGAACGTCGCGTACAACTGCGTGGACCGGCATGTCGAGGCGGGCCTCGGCGACCGCGTCGCCATCCACTTCGAGGGCGAGCCCGGCGACAGCCGCTCGATCACCTATGCGGAGCTGAAGGACGAGGTCTCCAAGGCGGCCAACGCCCTCACCGAGCTGGGCGTCGGCGCGGGCGACCGGGTCGCCGTCTATCTGCCGATGATCCCCGAGGCGGTCGTCGCGATGCTGGCCTGTGCCCGCATCGGCGCCGCGCACTCGGTCGTCTTCGGCGGCTTCTCCGCCGACGCCATCGCCACCCGGATCGAGGACGCCGACGCCAAGGTCGTCATCACCGCCGACGGCGGCTGGCGCCGGGGCAGGCCGACCGCGCTCAAGCCCGCCGTGGACGAGGCGCTCGGCCGCACCGCCGGCGTCGAGAAGGTGCTCGTCGTCCGCCGCACCGGGCAGGACGTGCCGTGGACCGGGGACCGGGACGTGTGGTGGCACGAACTGGTGGACCGGCAGCCCGCCGAGCACACCCCGGAGGCGTTCGGGGCGGAGAACCCGCTGTTCATCCTCTACACCTCCGGCACGACCGGTAAGCCGAAGGGCATCCTGCACACCTCCGGCGGCTACCTCACCCAGGTCGCGTACACCCACCACGCGGTCTTCGACCTCAAGCCGGAGACCGACGTCTACTGGTGCACCGCGGACATCGGCTGGGTCACCGGGCACTCCTACATCGTGTACGGTCCGCTGGCCAACGGCGCGACGCAGGTGCTGTACGAGGGCACACCGGACACCCCGCACCAGGGCCGCTTCTGGGAGATCGTGCAGAAGTACGGAGTGACTCTCCTGTACACGGCGCCCACCGCGATCCGCACGTTCATGAAGTGGGGCGAGGAGATCCCCGCCAAGTTCGACCTGTCGTCCCTGCGGGTGCTGGGCAGCTGCGGCGAGCCGATCAACCCGGAGGCGTGGGTGTGGTACCGCGAGCACATCGGCGGTGGCCGCTGCCCGATCGTGGACACCTGGTGGCAGACCGAGACCGGCGCGATGATGATCTCCCCGCTGCCCGGTGTGACGGAGACCAAACCGGGCTCCGCACAGACCCCGCTGCCCGGCATCGCCGCGACCGTCGTCGACGACGAGGCGGCGGAGGTCCCGAACGGATCCGGCGGCTACCTGGTGCTCACCGAGCCCTGGCCCTCCATGCTCCGCACCATCTGGGGCGACGACCAGCGGTTCATCGACACCTACTGGTCCCGCTTCAAGGGCCGCTACTTCGCCGGGGACGGCGCGAAGCGGGACGAGGACGGCGACATCTGGCTGCTGGGCCGGGTCGACGACGTGATGGTGGTCTCCGGACACAACATCTCCACCACGGAGGTGGAGTCGGCGCTGGTGTCGCATCCGGCGGTGGCGGAGGCGGCCGTCGTGGGCGCCAAGGACGAGACGACCGGCCAGGCCATCGTCGCCTTCGTCATCCTGCGCGGTTCGGCCTCGCAGGACGAGGGGCTCGTCGGCGAGCTGCGCGACCACGTGGGCGCCACGCTCGGCCCGATCGCCAAGCCCAAGCGGATCCTGCCGGTGGCCGAGCTGCCGAAGACCCGCTCGGGCAAGATCATGCGCCGGCTCCTGCGGGACGTCGCGGAGAACCGCCGGCTCGGTGACGTCACCACCCTCACCGATGCCGGCGTCATGGACCTGATCCAGGCCCAGCTCCCCGCCGCGCCCACCGAAGACTGACCACGGAACAGGAACACAGATGCGTATCGTTCTGATCGGCCCTCCGGGTGCGGGCAAGGGCACCCAGGCCCGTGTCCTGGCCGGCCTTCTGTCCGTCCCGGCGATCTCCAGCGGGGACCTGTTCCGCGCGGAGACCAGCCGCGGCACCGCCCTCGGTGAGCTGGTCCAGCGGCACACGGACGCCGGTGAGCTGGTGCCCGACGAGCTCACCGCGGCCATCGTCACGGGGCGCCTGCGCGAACCCGACGCGGCGGACGGCTTCCTGCTCGACGGCTTCCCCCGGACCGTACGGCAGGCCGAGCTTCTGGAGGAGACCCTGGGAAAGGACGGGACCGTGATCGACGCGGTGCTCGCCCTCGACCTGCCGGACGACGAGATCGTGCAGCGGCTGACGGGCCGGCGCATGTGCCCGGCGTGCGGGACGACCGTGCACACGGTGTTCTCCCCGCCCCGCGTCCCCGACAGGTGCGACGGGTGCGCGGGCCCGCTCGTCAGGCGCGCCGACGACACCGAGGAGACCGTTCTGCGGCGCCTCGCGCTGTACGCGGAGCAGACGGTCCCGCTGCTGCGGTGGTACGCGGCCCGGGAACTGCTGTTCCCCGTGGACGCGGCGGGTACGGTGCGGGAGGTCTCCGACCGGATGAGCTCGGCCCTGGCGGCGGTGACGCGGTGAACCCGGTCCCCCGGCCCCCCGCGCACCACGAAACGGGCGACGCCCCGGCGACGGCGGCCCCCTACGGGCCGCCGCCCGCGGACCTGCGCGAACTGCGCCGCCTGCGCCTCGCCTTCGGGACGCGGGCGTCGGTCACCGTCGTGGGCGGCTATCTGCTCGTCATCCTGCTGTCCGGATTCGCGCCGGGGCTGATGGCCGCCGCGCTGTGGGGACATCTCACCTTCGGACTGACGTCGGGTCTTGCGCTGTTCGCCGCGCTGTTCTTCACCGCGTGGCGCTACGACCGGCACATGCGCGCCCGGTTCGACCCGCTCGCCGGCAGACTCCGCGCGCACCGCGACCGTACCGGCGCCGGAAGGGGTGAGCGGTGACCACCGCCTGGGGCGTCATCCCCCTCAACCAGGTAGGGCTGCCGCTGGTCCTGTTCCTCGTCTTCCTCGTCGTCACCATGTTCACGGCCATCGTCAACAGTCCCCACCGCGACGAGGTCAACGAGTTCTACCTCGGCAGCCGCACGCTGTCACCGCTGCGGTACGGCATGGCGATGTGCGGTGACTACCTCTCGGCCGCGACGCTGCTGGGCAGTACCGGCCTGGTCTGCCTGACCGGCTACGACGGCCTGCTGTACCTGGTGGGCACCGCCATCGGCTGGATCACGGTGCTGCTGCTGATCGCCGAACCGCTGCGCAACACCGGCCTGTTCACCCTCGGCGACACCGTCGCCCTGCGGATGCGGGACCGGCAGCGGCCGGTCCGGCTCGCCATCGGGGTCTGCGCCCTCGTCGTGTCCGTCCTCTATCTGGTGGCCCAGCTGTCGGCGAGCGTGGCTCTGCTGACCCAGTTCACCGGGATGCCCGGTGGCGCCGCGCGTGCCCTGTGCGTGATCATCGTCGGCTGCCTCGTGGTCTTCTACGTCGCGGTCGGCGGGATGCCCAGCACCACGTTCATCCAGGTGGCCAAGACCGCGCTGCTGGTGGTCGTGACCCTGGTGGCCGTCGTCCTGGTGCTGAGGCGCTTCTCCTGGAGCGGCGACGACCTGCTCGGCGCGGCCGCCGCGAACAGCGGTCACGGGGACGCCTATCTTCGGCCCGGCCTGCGGTTCGGGGTCAGCACCACCAGCAAGCTGGACTTCCTGAGTCTCGCGCTGTCCATGGCCCTGGGCGTCGGAGGGCTCCCGCACATCGTCATGCGCCTGCTGTCACCGGGCACCGCACGCCAGTTGCGCACGGCGGTGCTGTGGACGGTCGGCCTGGTGGGCGCCGTGTGCCTGGCGCTCGGCATCCTGGGCCTGGGCGCGGCCGCGGTCGTCGGCACCGACACCGTCAGGGCCGCTGACTCCACCGGCAACTCCGCGGTGCTCCTGCTCGCTCAGTCGATGGGGGGAACCCTGCTGGTGGCGGCCTTCTCCTGCCTCGTCTTCGCCACGATCCTCTCCGTGGCCGCCGGCGTCACACTGGCGGCGGCCTCGGCACTGGCCCACGACGTGTACGCGCACGGCATCCGCAAGGGCCGGGCGGAGGACCGTCAGGAGGTCGCCGTGGCGCGCCTGTCGGCCGGCGCGGTCGGCGTGCTGGGAATCTTCATCGCCCTGCTGGCCTGGGACTGGAACGCGGCCTCACTCGCCTTCCTCGCCTTCGCCATCGCCGCCTCGTCCCTCGTGCCGACCATCGTGTACACGCTGTTCTGGCCCCGCTTCACCGCGGGCGGCGCGCTCCTCGGTCTCTACGGCGGCCTCGGCTGCTCCGTGCTGCTGGTCGCCTTCAGCCCGCTCGTCTCCTCCACACCGACGTCACTGCTGCCCTCGGCGGACTTCGCCTGGTTCCCCCTGCAGAACCCGGGCATCGTCGCCATCCCGGTCGGGTTCCTGCTGGGCTGGCTCGGCACCGTCCTGAGCTCCAGGACGGCAGACGTCGCCACGTACCGCGAGTTCGAGGAGCGCTGCCTGACCTCCGTCGAGTGACGCGGGGACGCCGGCAGGGTGCTGGGCGCCGTCGAAGGAAACGCGACGGCGCCCGGGCCGCGACCCTCACCGCCCGGTCCGGTCCGCTCCCCCGCCCTCTTCGGATATCGCCCGGTCAGGTGCCTCGCGCAGGCCCCGGAATCTGCGGTAGCGGGCCTCTCGGTGCCGTGTTGAACTGAGCACAGCGCGCGTCAGTACGGCGCCGATCGACGCCGCGGTCCGGCATCGGTCGCATGCGGGCACATGTCGCACCTCGCGGCATCGAGGATGTGGAGGCGGCTCATGGCGGAGTCGCGAGACGACGAACAGCTCGGTCTGCGCCTGGCCGCCGTGGCGGCGTTGGGGTTCGTGCTGATGGTCCCGCCGTTCCTGGCGCGGTTCGACCGCATGGGCCTGGTCTTCGGCGTTCCCGTTCTCGCGGCTTACCTGTTTCTCGTCTGGGCGGTCGTGATCGGTCTGGTCGCCGTGATCGGCGGCAGATCGGGGTAGGCCGTGCTCCAGACCTGGTTCATCGCCGCGGTTTCGGCCGGATACCTCGGTCTTCTCTTCGCTGTGGCCTTCTACGGTGACCGGCGGGCGGATTCTGGTCGGAGCATCATCAACAACGCCACGATCTACGCACTGTCCTTCGGCGTGTACGCCACCTCGTGGACGTACTACGGCAGCGTGGGCTGGGCCGCCAGGGCCGGAGTCGGCTTCCTGCCGATCTACCTGGGTCCGACGCTCATGCTGGCGCTGGGCTGGCTGGTGCTGCGCAGAATCATCCGGATAAGCCACCGGCACCGGATCACCTCGCTGGCCGACTTCGTCTCCGCCCGTTACGGCAAGAGCACCGCGCTGGGCTGTCTGGTGACCGTCATCGCCGTGGTGGGGGTCGTCCCCTACATCTCGTTGCAGCTAAAGGCGGTCTCCATCACCTTCGCGGTCATTCGGCGATACCCCGTCACCTCCAGCCCGAAGCTGAGCCATATCCCGCTGCTACAGGACACCGGGTTGTACGCGGCACTGGTGCTCGCCGCGTTCACCATCGTCTTCGGCACCCGCCATCTGGACGCCACCGAACGCCACGAGGGCATGGTCGCCGCCATCGCGTTCGAGTCGGTGGTCAAGCTCGTGGCGTTCCTCTCGACCGGGATCTTCGTGGTCTTCTGGATGTTCGGAGGGTTCCACGACCTGTTCTCCCGGGCCGCGGGCGCCGGCCTCACCACGCTGTTCACGCTGCGCGAGCAGACCGGCTACGGCACGTGGGTCTGGCTCACGGTGCTGTCCATGCTGGCGATCGTGCTGCTGCCCCGGCAGTGGCAGATCAGCGTCGTCGAGAACGTCGACGAGAGGCACCTCAGACGGGCGATGTGGCTGTTCCCGCTGTATCTGCTCGCGATCAGCATCTTCGCCCTTCCCATCGCGGCCGGCGGGCTCCTGCGGTTCGGAAGGGCCGTGGACGCCGACACCTATGTGCTGACCCTGCCGATGGCCGGAGGCCAGCAGGCACTCGCACTTCTCGTCTTCATCGGCGGCCTCAGCGCGGCCACCAGCATGGTCATCGTCGAGACGACCGCGCTCAGCACCATGGTGTCGAACTCACTGGTGATGCCGCTGCTGCTGCGCAGCGGGTCCCGGGTGACGCACCGGGACAACCTCGCCGGGCTGGTGCTGGGCATCCGCCGGGCGACCATCGTGCTGGTCCTGCTGCTCGGGTACGCGTACTTCCGGGTTGCGGGCGAGCAGACGGCACTGGTGTCGATCGGCCTGGTGTCGTTCGCGGCCGTGGCACAGTTCGCGCCCGCCATCCTGGGCGGCCTGTTCTGGAAAGGCGGTACCCGCCGGGGCGTCCTGGTCGGCCTGGTGGCGGGGTTCGCCGTGTGGGCGTACACCCTCGTGCTGCCGACCTTCGCCGATGCCGGGTTGCTGTCCGCCTCCTTCCTGCGGGAGGGCCCTCTCGGCTTGGGGCTGCTCCGGCCACGGCAGCTGTTCGGCCTGGCGGGAATGGACCCGATCAGCCATGCGATGTTCTGGAGTGCGCTGCTGAACTTCGGCGGGTATGTCGCGGTCTCCCTCGCGGACCGACCGGACGCCGCCGAGCGGGCGCAGGCGGAACAGTTCGTCGACATCCTCGGAGAGCCTGTCAGGGAGCGGCGCTGGCAGGTCCGTGCCACGGTCGGTCAGCTACAGACCCTGCTGGAGCGCTTCCTCGGGCGGGAGGGCGCCCTGCGGGCGTTGCGCTCCTACCCCGGAAGGAGACCCGACTCACTGGCGGCCGAAGCGCCGCCGGAGCTGGTCCAGCACGCGGAAGCCCAGCTCGCCGGTTCGGTGGGCACCGCGTCCGCGCGGCTCGCGGTCGCCGCGGTGGCCGGAGAGGAGGAGCTCGGCACCGAAGAAGTGATGGAGATGATCGGTGAGGCCTCGCAGCGGGTCGAACTGGTCCGCTGGCGGCTGAAGCTGCTCTACGACGCGACCGGCGGCATCGGCACCACCCTCGATGTGACCCGCACAGCCGAAGAGCTGACGCAGGTCGCGGTTCCGCGCTTCGCCGACTACGTCACCGTCGACCTGGCCGAGTCCGTGCTGAGCGACGCGGAACCGGAGATAAACGGCACGGGCACCGGCAGTCAGCGGATGCGGCGCGCGGCCGTCAACGGCATCCGCGACAACGCTCCCTTCATCCCCGTCGGCGACCTGATCACTTACGGGCCGTCCACACCACAGGCCCACAGCGCCGAGAGCGGGCAGGCGGTCCTGGTACCTCGTCTGCGTGATGCCACGCGATGGATGGAGGTGAGCCCCGCGCGGGGCTCCCGCATCATCGACTACGGGATCCATTCGCTCATCACGGCGCCGCTGTCCGCCCGCGGCGTGCTGCTGGGCGTCGTCCACTTCTGGCGCTCCGAGAAGCCCGAGCCCTTCGATCAGGACGATCTCTCCCTGGCGGCCGAACTGGCCACCCGGGCCGCCGTGTCCCTCGACAACGCACGCCGCTACACCCGCGAGCACGGCCTGGCCGTGGCGCTACAGCGGAGACTGCTGCCCCACACGCTGCCCGAACAGAACGCCGTGGAGGTCGCGTCCCGTTACCTCCCCGCAAAGGCGGTCGGCGGCGACTGGTTCGACGTCATCCCGCTGCCGGGCGCCAGGGTGGCGCTGGTCATGGGCGACATCGTCGGGCACGGACTGCACGCCGCGGCCACCATGGGGCAGCTGCGCACCGCCGTGCACAACTTCTCCACCCCCCTCGACCTGCCGCCCGACGAACTCCTCAGCCACCTCGACGAGTTGGTCACCCTTATCGACAAGGACGCGATAGCGGCCGGCGACCGGACCACCGTCACCGGCGCCACCTGCCTGTACGCGGTCTACGACTCCGTGTCCGGCACCTGTTGCATCGCCGGCGCCGGCCACCTCGCGCCCGCGCTCGTACACCCCGACGGGACGGTGGAATTCGTGGACGTGCCGTCCTGCCTTCCCCTCGGCATCGGCGGACTGCCCTTCGAGTCCACCGAGTTGCGTCTGTCCGAGGGCAGCATGCTGGTCCTGTTCACCGACGGCCTCGTCGAGCGCCGCGACCTGGACGTCGACGCCGGGCTCCGGCTGCTCCGCGAGACGCTGGCGCACGCGGACCAGTCCCCCGAGGAGACCTGCGACGCGGTGCTGGACGCCCTGCTCCCGAAGCTCCAGAGCGACGACATCGCGCTGCTCGTCGCCCGTACGCGGGTGCTGGGGCCCGGGCAGGTCGCCGAATGGGACGTGGAGAGCGACCCCGCCGCCGTTCGCCGCGTACGCGCGGCCGTCTCCGCCCGGCTCCTGGAGTGGGAGCTGGAGGACCTCGTGTACACCACGGAACTGATCTGCAGCGAACTGATCACCAATGCCATGCGCCACGCCACCGGGCCGATCAAGGCGCGGCTGATCCGCGACCGTGCGCTCATCTGCGAGGTCTCCGACCACAGCAGCACCTCGCCGCATCTGCGCTACGCGGCCAGCACGGACGAGGGCGGACGGGGCCTGTTCCTCGTGGCCCAGTTCGCCGAGCGCTGGGGCACGCGCTACACCAAGGACGGCAAGGTCATCTGGGCCGAGCAGACGGCGCCGGGAACGCTCGGCGGCTGACCGGGACCACGACCGTGAGGTAGGCGCCCTCATCACCGTGTCAGTGCGAAAGATCATCCTTCGGTGCCGTCCGCGTGGTTGCCGGACGCCGGAAGCGCGGTCCGCCCGCCGCCGCTCGGACGGCGGGTGGACCGCGCCTCTTCCCGTGTTCACCGCGGGGCGCTCGGCACGGCGCGCAGGGGTGTCGGCCGAGTTCGGGCGGGTGTCAGGCGCACCCGGCCGGGGTCGCCCGCGACGCGTCGTCGATCAGCGCCTGCTGGGCCGCCCTGAGCCGTGTGACATCGGGCTTGACGACCTTGCGGTCGTAGGTCAGCAGGCCGTTGAGCTCGCCCTCGACGTCCGAGATCTGGGTGTAGACCGCGCCGTTGCCGCCCTGACAGGCCAGCGCGTGGACCTCGGAGAGCTTGGTCAGGTAGTCGTCGGTGTAGGTGGCCGGGTCGACGTCCACGTACGACTGCTGCACCGACCAGGCGTGCCCGGGCACGCCGAGGCCGAGGCCGCCGTACTCGCCGCTGACCAGGGCGCGTCGGCCGTCGGGGTGGGGTGGCAGGGCGGGCGAGGGGTAGCCGTGCTCGTCCATGATGTCGCCGGTGCCGCCGTCGGCCCCGAGGTTGAGCCCGGACATGGAGTTGACCAGCCGGGTCGGGTCCCAGGCCTTGGCCTGGTCGGCGATACGGGCCATGTCGTACTGGCCCCACCCCTCGTTGAAGGTGACCCACATGATGACGGACGGGCTGCTGATGTGCTCGTCGATCATCTGCCGCATCTCACGCTCGTACTCGGCGCGGGCCGCGGCACTCGGGTTCACCCCGGCTGCCATCGCGGGCATGTCCTGCCACACCAGCAGACCCAGCCGGTCGGCCCAGTAGAACCAGCGGTCGGGCTCGACCTTGATGTGCTTGCGCACCGCGTTGAAGCCCATCTTCTTGTGCATCCTCAGGTCGTAGGCCAGCGCCTCGTCGGTCGGCGCGGTGTACAGACCGTCGGGCCAGAAGCCCTGGTCGAGGGTGGCCATCATGAAGACGGGTCTGCCGTTGAGGACGGTGCGCGGCACGCCGTTCACCTTCTCGACGGCGATGGAGCGCATCCCGAAGTAGCTGCCGACGCGGTCGGCGCCGACGTTCACCTTCAGGCCGTACAGGAACGGGTCGTCCGGCGACCACAGGTGCGGCTTGCGGATGTGCAGGGTCAGGGGTGTGCCGGTGCGGCCGACGACGGTGGCCACCTTGTGCTTGCCCTCGTACGCCGTCGCCGTGACCGGCACGCCGTCGCGCACGCCCCGCGGCTCGACGGTCAGGGTGCCCGCGGCCACGTCCGGGGTGAGTTTGAGGGAGTCGACGTGGTCGGTGGCGACCGGTTCCATCCACACCGTCTGCCAGATGCCCGAGGTCGGGGTGTACCAGATGCCGCTGGGGTCCAGGCGCTGCTTGCCCATGGGCGGGTTCTCGCCGTTCGCCGCGTCGGTCGGGTCGTAGACGCCGACGATCAGTTCCTGGGTGCGGCCGGGCCTGAGGGCGTCGGTGACGTCGGCGCTGAACTTGTCGTAGCCGCCCTGGTGTTCCGCGACCCTGGTGCCGTTGACGTACACCTCAGCCTTCCAGTCGACGGCGCCGAAGTTCAGTTGCAGGCGCCTGCCGGAGCCGATCCTCCAGCCGGACGGGACGGTGAAGGTGCGCCGGTACCACATGCGGTCCTCGTGCCGTTCCAGACCGGAGAGCTGGGACTCGACGGGATACGGGACGAGGATCCTCTCGCCGAGGTTCTTGCCCACCGGCGGCTGCTCGCCCGCCTGGGCCGCGGCGAACTGCCAGGTGCCGTTGAGGTTCTGCCAGGCGTCGCGCGTGAGCTGGGGCCTCGGGTACTCGGGGTGGGCGTTGCGCGAGGAGACCTGATCGGCCCACTTGGTGCGCAGCTCGTAGGTGGACCTGTTGGCGCCGCTGCTCCAGAAGGCGCTGACAACGTTGCCGTCGGTCCTGGCCAGGCCGCCCTTTCCGTCGTAGCGGACGTCGGCTGTGCCGCGCGCGGTGCCGGTCTTGTTGCCCACGACCGGTTCCTTCAGGGCGACCAGCACCGTCCTCGGGTCCGCGGGGTCCGACACGGCGTCGCCCAGCGGCCACTTGGCACCGCCGATCACCGCTTCGAGGTGGTCGGTCAGGCCGGCCGGGGGTGCGGCGAGCGGCTGCGCGAAGTCGAGCTTGAGGGTACGGCCGGTGCCCAGGACGGTGGTGGCGACGGCACCGTCGTAGTCGAAGCCGTCGGGCAGCCGGAACGCCGACTGCGGGACGGCCTCCTTGCTGCCGCCGGGCTCGGTCCAGCGCAGATGGAGGTTGGAGCCGCCGTAGTGCTCGAAGTACTCGACCTTGATGTCGTAGGCCTGACCGGCGGTCAACTCTACCGGCTGGCCAGTCTGTTCGCGGTCCCAGTCGTCGACCCAGTGGTCGATGACCAGCGTCCCGTCGACCCACAGGCGGAAGCCGTTGTCGCCGATGATCGAGAAGGTGGTGGGACCGGTCTTCTCCGGCACGATCTTTCCGGTCCAGCGGACGCTGACGTCGTCCGACTGGCCGGTGGTGAAGGCGAGCCGGGGCTCGAGGTTGTCGAAGTCGAGGTTCGGGTCGAAGCCGGTCGCCTTGAGCTCGTGGAAGTCGAAGGCGCCAGGAGCGGACTGGGTGTAGTACTCGCCCTTGAGCCCGTGGATCTCCACGGGGTCGTCCGCCGCGGTCGCGACGGGCGCCGCGGCGAGTCCCGCGGCTCCCAGCACTGCGGCGAGCAGCAGGGCGAGGCGTTGTCCGAGAGGTCTGATGCGCACGAATCCTCCTTGACTGAGGAAGGGTGGCGGCTCGTTGCTTCAGTCTGTACAACGTTGGAAGGAACGGCAGTTGGCATGAGAGCACGGCTCCCGGTCGCTGTCCAGGGTCACGGCGAAGCCCCGTGGGCGGGACCGCCCATCGACGCTGAGGAGATCCCTTGCGGGTCAGCCTGAAGGACGTGGCGGAACGCGCGGGCGTTTCGATCAAGACCGTGTCCAACGTGGTGAACAACTATCCGCACGTCACGCCGGGGATGCGGGCCCGGGTGCAGGCAGCCATCGACGAGCTCGGCTACCGGCCCAATCTGACCGCGCGTCATCTGCGCAAGGGGCGTACCGGGATCATCGCGCTGGCCGTTCCCGAGCTCGGCAACCCGTACTTCGCCGAGCTGGCCGGCGCCGTGATCGACGCGGCCGCCGAGCACGAGTTCACCGTCCTGCTCGACCACACCCGCGGCGAGCGCGAGCAGGAGATCCTGGTCAGCCAGGGCTTCCGGGCCCGGGTGATCGACGGGTTGATCCTCAGCCCGCTGGCCCTGGAGGCCGAGGACCTGCAGGGGCGGTCCGGCGACGTACCGCTGGTGCTGCTCGGTGAGCGCGAGTACAACCTGCCCTTCGACCACATCGCCATCGACAACGTGGCGGCGGCCCGCTGCGCGGTGCGCCATCTGCTCGGCCGCGGCCGGACCCGGATCGCCTACCTCGGCGCACGCACCGACTCCGTGAACCAGCCCGCCCACCTGCGACTGGACGGCTGGCGCGAGGAGTTGGCGGCGGCCGGGGTGCCCGCGCCGGACAGCCTGGTGGTGCCGGTCGGCGGCTGGGACCGCGACGCCGGGGCGCGGGCGATGGCCGAGCTGCTGGACTCCGGCGTGCGCCCGGACGCCGTCTTCGCGCTCAACGACCTGATCGCGATCGGGGCCATGAGGGTGCTGCACGAGCGGGGCCTCAGGGTGCCCTGGGACGTGGCGGTGGTGGGCTTCGACGACATCGCCGAGGGGCGCTTCGGCGCCGTCACCCTGACCACCGTCTCGCCGGACAAGCAGGCCATCGCCAAGATGGCCGTCGCCTCCCTGCTGCGCAGCCTGTCGGGCCGCGAGGAGCCCGGCGGACGCGAACTCACCGCCGAGTTCAGGCTCGTCGAGCGGGAGAGCACCTTGGGGCGGCGGTGAACGAGATGTCGGACGGAAGGGTTTACAGGGTTTATCCAACGATGTAAGAACCTCCCCCGAACGACGCGCACGCCGAGTCGACCGCAAGAGCCGGCCTCCCCGAGGGCGCGCTCGGCTCATGGGGGCCGCGCCGTCCGGGGACTCCCGTGAAGCCCGTCGCACTGGTCCGTCACGCCTCCGCACGACACCTCCTCGCCGCCGGCCTCGTGACGAGCCTCGCGCTCGCGACCGGATACACCAAGTCCGAAGACGACTCCGGCACGGAGAGCCCCGCCTCGCGGCAGGACGACACCGGCCAGGTGGTCGCCTCGCCCGGCACCGCCACGGGGGCCGGACGCCCGCCCCAGGCAACAAATCAACTCCTCTGACAACGTTGCCTGTTACGGGCGTGGACAGAGGAAAGACAGCGTGGTGTCATTCCTGAGGACGCCTTTACATCGTTGCAGGCGCCCGGCCGCAGCTCGGGCGCAGTCGTCACCGCATGTCCGTTGCGCTCTCCAGAGCGCCGCCGTCGTGAGATGGAGCGTGCCGTGAGACCTTCATGGTCCAGATCATTTCGCAAGTTACGCAGACCCGCCGTGGTACACCTCGCGGCCGGTGCGGCGGTGGCCCTCTGCCTGGCCGCCCCAGGCGTCGCGGCAGCCGATACCGCGCACCGGCCGGCCCGCACCTCCACGGTGACGGTGCAGAACGCCCGGTTCGAGGTACTGTCACCGACGCTGATCCGGACCGAGTACGCCGGGGACAACCAGTTCGAGGACCGGCCCACTTTCAACGCGGTCGGCCGGGACTCCTTCACCCCGCCCCAGTACAGCTCGTCCGTCCGCGACGGGGTCCTGACCATCACCACCAGCGCCCTGACCCTGCGTTACCGGGTCGGCTCCGGTCCCTTCACCGCGGACAACCTGACCACCGAGTTCACGGCGGGGAACACACCGGTGACGGCGGCGCCTTGGCGCCATGCCGTCTGCGGCGTCGGAGCCCTGTGCGAGGCCGAGGACCAGGTGTACGACGGTCCCGGTCTGGCCACGGACCACGGCGGATACACCGGCAGGGGCTTCCTCGCGGGTTTCGAGGTCGACAACAACTCCTTCTCCGCGGACGTGCAGGCGCCGTCGGCCGGCTCCTACGAGTTCGCCGTGCGGTACGCCAACGCCGTCGGCAGCGACGGCCGTCACGAAACCCGTACCCTCAGCCTCAGCGTGGACGGCGGTGCCGACCGGACGTTCTCCCTTCCCGAGACGTCCGACTGGAACACCTGGGACGTGGCCCGCCTGCCGTTGGCACTCGGCGCCGGCCCGCACACCGTCAGGCTGCACCGCACCGCCACCGACTCCGGAGACGTCAACATCGACAGCCTCGCCCTGCTCAGTCCGGGAGCCACCTATCCCTCCCGGGAGCAAAGCGCGCTTCCCGGCTGCCGGTTCGGCACCAGTTGCGAGGCCGAAGACGCCCTGCTGTCGGGTTCCGCGACCATCGCCACCGACCACAGGGGCCATGCCGGCTATGGCTTCGCCGCGGAACTGAACCAGGGATCACGTGTCTCGGACCGGATCGTGGGCATACCCGATCACGGCACCTACCTGCTGCACCTGCGGTACGCCAACGGGACGGGCGGCGACGGGCTCCATCAGGCACGGACGGTGGACGTCGGCACCGGCAGCGGTGCCTCGCACACCCTCACTCTGCCCGCCACGGACAGCTGGGACAGCTGGCAGTCGGCGTCCGTGCCCGTGGAGTTGACGGCGGGCACCGACGAGATCACCCTGTCCTGTCCGGAGGCCACCAGCTGTCACGTCAACGTCGACACCCTCGCCCTGAGCCGGCAGGGTGAGCCCGCCCCCGCACCCCATCTCGCCCTGGGCGGCTACCGGCGCAGCCTGGACGGACTCAACGGCGACAGCGATCCCACCCCCTGGACCACGCCCGGACTCCTGCACCGCGACGGCTGGTACCTGCTCGACGACACACCCTCCGCGGTCTACGACACCGCCACCGAGAAGGCCTCCGCGCGCCCCGCGCACGGCGGCCGGCCCTACCAGGACGGCTACTTCTTCGGCTTCGGACACGACTACCAGCAGGGCCTGTCCGACCTCGCCACCCTGACCGGACCGTCGCAGCTGCTGCCTCGCTGGGCCTACGGCGTCTGGTACTCCGAGTACATCGACCACACCGCGAGCGACTACGAGAACACCATCCTGCCCGCGTTCCGTGCCGCCGGCGTACCCCTGGACGTGCTGGTCACGGACACGGACTTCAAGTCGCCCAACACGTGGAGCGGCTGGAACTTCGACCCGGCCAAGTTCCCCGATCCCAAGGCGTTCTTCGACTGGTCGGCCGGCCAAGGGCTGTACAACACCTTGAACGTGCATCCGAGCATCCTCGGATCCGACCCGCAGTTCGCGGCGGCCCAGAGCACGGCCAAGGGCAAGCTGCGCAAGGGCGGTTGTGCGGCCGGCCCGGACTGCTACGTCTTCGACTTCGGTGATCCCGACCAGCTGAAGGCCTACCTCGACCTGCACCGGCCGATGGACCGGGCCGGCAACGACTTCTGGTGGCTCGACTGGTGCTGCGACGCCTCGCGCTCCTCGCAGGCGGGCGTCACCCCGGACGCGTGGATCAACCAGAAGTACGCCGACCTCACCGCGGAGACCGGCAGCCGGGGCTTCGTCCTCTCCCGCGCCTACGGATCCCTGCAAGCCGGCGGATACAGCGGAGGAGTCGGCCTGCCCACGGGTCCCTGGGCCGACAAGCGGAGCACCCTGCACTTCTCCGGTGACACGACGTCGAACTGGGGCACGCTGCGCGCCGAGATCGGCTACACGCCCGGGGAGTCCGCCGCCACCGGCCTGGCCGCCGTCAGCCATGACATCGGCGGTCACAACGACCCGTACGGCATCCCCGGTTCGGAGACGTACACCTCCGACGGCCAGACCCACCGCACCACCAGACTGCCCGACGACCTGTACGCCCGGTGGGTGCAGTTCGGCACCTTCCAGCCCATCGACCGCCTGCACAGCAACCACAGCGACCGTCTTCCGTGGCAGTACGGCTCCGAAGCCCGGCAGTCGGCCGAGAAGTTCCTGCGGTTGCGCGAGTCCCTGGTGCCCTACACGTACACCCTGGCCCAGGAGGCCAACGCCACCGGCACCCCGATCGTGCGGCCGCTGTACCTTCAGTACCCGGAGGAGGACGACGCCTACGCCAAGGCGGACAGCGAGTACCTCTACGGTCCGGACATGCTGGTCGCCCCCGTCACCTCCCCCGGCACCAGCACCACCACGTCGGTGTGGTTCCCGCCGGGCCGGTGGACGGACTACTTCACCGGACAGACCTACACCGCGCCCGCGGGCGGCGCGACCCATGACGTCACGACCACACTGGACACCATGCCGGTCTTCGTCCGCGCGGGCGGGATCGTCGCCACCCGGTCCGACGACGTCCCCCACGACGCGCGGAGTCCGCTGGACAAGATCAGCGTCACGGTGGCCTCGGGAGCGTCGGGTGCCTTCTCCCTCTACGAGGACGACGGCATCAGCTCCGTCGCCGGACGCGCGGCGACCACCCGGATCCGCTACACCGAGCACAAGGACGCACATGTGCTGCGGATCGGGCCCGCCAAGGGGACGTTCCAGGGACAGGCCGGCCGCCGCACCTGGACCGTGTCCTTCCTCGGGGTGGAACAACCCCCGCGGCAGGTCGTCGCGGGCAGTGCACAGTTGTCGAAGTCGGCATGGCACTGGGACGCCGACCGTCATGTCCTGCGGATCAGCATGTCCTCGCACAGCATCCGCGGCGCCATGACCATCGGGTACCGGTAGCGGCCCGGCAAAGCCGAAGGGGTCCCGCGCGGCCGCCGTCGCGCGGGACCCTGCGCCGTCACCAGAGCCAGGACCTGACCTTGTCGGGCCGGCCGAACCGGGGCAGCGCCGCCGGCTCCTTCACTCACCGAGTGACGTCCAGCTCTGTGTACATCCCGGCCGCGTAGTGGCCCCGGACATTGCACAGCAGCTCATAGCGGCCCGGCCGCAGCGTCACCGTGGTCCAGGCCGCCGCACCGGGGGCGATGCCGTCTCCAGTACCGCTGCCGCAGGTGCGCGACGCCTCACCGAGGCTGCCTGCTTCCGATACCCGGCCGTCGGAGCCGACGGCACGTCCACCGACGGCCTGGCCCGCCGGCAGCGGCAACACGATCATCTCGTGCGCGAGAGTTCCCGCGTTGACAACCCGTATGGTCACCTTTCCCGCGGGGATCGTCGTGGGGCGGGCCACCATGCGCATCATGCCCATGCCGTACCAGCCGGGCCGGCCGTCGGCCGGCGCGGACCGGTTCGGGCCGCTCATCATGCGTCCCATGTCCCACACGGTCACATCGACGGCGCTGCCGTGCGCGGCCGGCGCACTGCATCGTGCGCTCTGTCCTCGCCAGGAGGCCGGTCCCGTCCGGTGGAAGGCGCCGGACCCGGCCATCAGACCGGTCGTGGCGACACCCAGCACCAGGGCCGCGGCACCAATGGCGATCGCCGACCGCACTCCTCGCCGGCGGTGCGCGTTCACCGGTGCTCCCGAAGCAGCGCGAGCCGTCGTTTGTACTCGTCCTCCTCGATCTCCCCGCGTGCGAACCGCTCGGCAAGCACGTTCTCGGCCCGTCGCTCCTGCCACCCGCCCTCACCGGACGGTGGAGGGGGGCCGGACTGCTGCTGACGCGCACCGGTGAGGTAGCGCACAAGTGCGACGAGCCCGACGATCAGGACGGCCCAGAAGAGCACCATGAAAACCGCCATGACGATCCAGCCGCCCCAGCCCCATCCGTCTCCGTACCACATCATGCCGATCACTTCCCTCGGCTGAATGCTCCAGTGCCACCAGGATGGATCAGTGAGACCTCGGCCGGTCTGGGCCACAGTTCCCGGATGTAGGGCCGGAAGACCCAACGGCCCACCCGGCTCCGCCGCCCACAGCCGTACGGAGGACCTTCGCAGGGCACGATGTTCCGCCCAGGCGTCCACCACCCTGGATCGTCGCCGTCACTTCGCGGCCGCCGTCGCCGGCGGCCGCCTCTCCTGACCGGCGCTGCCGCCGAATACCCCGGGAACGCGGGGCGGTGGTCACTCCTTGCCCCGGACCACCGCGACGGAGCAGTGCGCGTGATGCAGCAGGGCCTGGCTGACCGAGCCGAGCAGCAGCCCGGTGAAGCCACCGCGTCCCCGTGCGCCGGCCACGACGAGCTGCGCGTCATGACTCGCCTCGATCAGCGCCGGGCGGATCCGGGAGCGCGCCAGACGCCGCTCCACCGTGACCTGCGGGTAGCGCGTCAGCCACGGGGCCATGGTCTCGTCCAGCAGCCGTTGCTCCTCCTCGCGGAGCCGGTCGATGTCCACCACCATGTTCAGCGGGTCGGCCGGCCCCTCGTAGGCCCGTTCGCTCCAGGTGTTCCACACATGCAGGGCCAGCAGACCCGCGCCTCGCACCGATGCTTCGGCGAAGGCGAACTCGACAGCTCGTTCGCCCGCCGGGGAGCCGTCCACCGCCAGCAGGACGGGACCGTTCGGGTTCGGTGTGTCCCGCACCACCAGCACCGGGCAGTGGCCGTACGCGGCCAGATGCACGGCGGTGGAACCGAGGAGCAGGCTGCCGAACGCGCCGAGACCGCGGCTGCCCACCACGACGAGCGAAGCGGTGCGCGACTCGATCTCCAGCACCATCAGCGGCTCGCCGACCGTGACCTCGCGCGTGATGTCCACCTGCGGCGCGACCTCGCGTGCCCGCCGCTCGGCCTCGGCCAGCGTGCCGTCCACCAGCTCGCGCACCCCCGCCCTGGCGGGATTCCAGGGCGCTCCGCCAGGTGGTGGATGGATCGAGGGCCACCCAAAGGCGTGCACCAGCCGCAGGCCGACCCCGCTCAGCGCCGCCTCGCGTGCCGCCGTCCCGACCGCGTCCAGGCTGGACGGTGAGCCGTCGACTCCCACCACGACCGGTTTCGTCATGCCGTGCCTCCTCACTGTGACGACTTCGCGCCGGTCTGCCCGGCTCTCGTCCATCCTCCGCCGCCCTGCCGGGCGGCGCAGCGGCTCCCAGATCCGGCCCCCGTCCTCAGACTGGAGACCGCACGCGGCGGCGCACCGGTCAGCCCCTCCCCGAGCAGGACCGAGACGGCGGCCGGTATGTCGTACCCCGTCGGCCGGCCCCGGGAAGACCCATGGGCCGACCGGGCCGGCCCGGCGCCGAGGCGGGACCGGGGCCGCCGTGGCCGCACTCTGCCTGATCGCTCCGGCCGCCGGGACGCCGGGCTGCCGGGCTGCCGGGCTGCCGGGCTGCCGGGCTGCCGGGCTGCCGGGCTGCCGGGCTGCCTGCGGTACGACTGTGGCCGGCCCGGAGCCCGCGGTCATGGCACGAACACGAGCACACCGATCCGCACGACGGCCAACCCCACCGCACCGGTGCCGTACACGCCCCCCGGATGGCGGCACAGCCGCGGCCGCCTCGCCGACAGCCGACAGCCGAAAGGACCACCGACCCGGAGGCGGGCGAACCGGGTCCCTCCTCGGCCGGGACAGACGCGGGTGCTCAGTCCTCCACGCCCTGTCGCACACGCCGTGACGGGGCGAACTCGTACAGGTCCAGGACGGCGGGCGGGTCGGCGAGTCCGGGGCCTCCGGCCGCGACCCAGTCGGCGATGTCGGACGTCGCGTCGGGGTCGTTGACCAGTCCGAGCCAGACGGGTCGTCCGCCTGCGGCCCGGCCGGCGGAGGACGGCTGGACGACGATGACATTCGCCTGCGCACAGGAGTCCAGGCAGTTCACGGCCCGGACCCGGGCGAGTGCGCTCAGTTCGGACTTGAGCGTGGCGAGCTGGGCGGCGTGATCGACACCGGGGATCTTGTCGGTGCCGCAGCAGCAGCCCCGGCACACGGTGACCGTGCACCGGGGCTCGCCCTGCGAAGCGGGTACCCTGCGGCGGCTCATTCGGCGGCCCGCCGCCAGGCCGCTTCACGCAACAGGCGCAGTCCGTTGAGACCGACGATGACCGTGGAACCCTCGTGACCGGCCACGCCGAGGGGCAGCGGCAGGGTGCCGATCAGGTCCCAGGCGACCAGGCCGGCGATGAAGAGGCCCGCGATCACCAGGTTCTGCACGACCAGCCCGCGGGCCCGCCGGGACAGCGCGATCACGGACGGGACCGTACGGAGTTCGTCGCGCACGATCACCGCGTCGGCGGTCTCCAGCGCGAGGTCGGAGCCCGCCCGGCCCATGGCGACGCCGGTGTGCGCGGCGGCCAGGGCGGGCGCGTCGTTGACTCCGTCGCCGACGACCAGCACCTTGCGGCCGCTGTCTTCCAGTTCCCGTACGGCGGCCACCTTGTCCTCGGGCAGCAGTCCGGCCCGCACGTCATCGATACCGACCCCGGCGGCGAGGCGCGCCGCGGCCCGCGGGTTGTCTCCGGTCAGGAGAAGGGGTGGCGATCCCACGAGAGCGGTCAGCGCGGAAACGGTGGCGTCCGCGTCGGCACGCAGCCGGTCGGCGATGCCCAGCAGCCCGGCCGGAACGCCGTCGACGGTGACCACGACGGCGGTCCGGCCGCCGTCCTCCAGTTCGGCGGCGACCACCGCGGCCCTCGCGGATCGCGGGTCCCCGGCCCCGGCCCGCGCCCCGGCGAGCAGCCGTGCCGGTGCCCCGACGGAGATCTTCCGGCCACCGGCGGTCGCGGTGACCCCGACGCCGGGTGTGGAGGTGAAGTCCTCCGCGACCGGCAGGGCGAGGCCCTTGGCCCGGGCCGCCTCGACCACGGCGCGGGCCAGCGGGTGCTCGCTCGGGTGCTCGGCCGCGACGGCGAACGCCAGCAACTCTCTCTCGTCCAGCCCGGATCCGGCGAGCGGGCGGATGTCGGTGACGTGTGGGGTGCCCTCGGTCAGCGTGCCCGTCTTGTCCAGCGCGACCGCGTCGACCTCGCCGAGCCGCTCCATGACCACCGCGGACTTGACCAGCACGCCGTGGCGTCCGGCGTTGGCGATCGCGGACAGCAGCGGAGGCATGGTGGCGAGGACGACCGCGCACGGCGAGGCGACGATCATGAAGGTCATCGCGCGCAGCAGGGAGCCGGTCAGCGCGGCGCCGAAGGCGAGCGGGACGAGGAAGACGGCGAGGGTCGCGGCGACCATGCCGAGCGAGTAGCGCTGTTCGACCTTCTCGATGAACAGCTGGGTGGGCGCCTTGGTCTCGGACGCCTCCTCCACCATGCGCACGATCCGGGCGATCACCGAGTCGGAGGCGTCCCGCTCGACCCGGACGCGCAGCGCCCCGGTGCCGTTGAGGGTGCCCGCGAAGACCTCGTCGCCCATCGTCTTGGTGACCGGCAGCGGTTCGCCGGTGATGGTCGCCTGGTCCACGGCGCTCGCGCCGTCCAGTACGCGGCCGTCCGCGCCGACCCGCTCACCGGGCCGCACGAGGATCGTGTCGCCGACGGTCAGCGCCTCGGCGGTGACCGTTTCCTCGTCCCCGGTCGCCGTCAGCCGCGTCGCCGTGGCCGGTGCCAGATCGAGCAGACCGCGTACCGAGTCGGCGGTGCGGGCGGTGGCCAGCGCCTCCAGGGCGCCGGAGGTCGCGAAGATGACGATCAGCAGCGCGCCGTCCGTGACCTGCCCGATGGCCGCCGCGCCGAGGGCGGCCACCACCATCAGCAGGTCGACGTCGAGGGTCCTGTCCCGCAGCGCCTGGAGCCCGGCCCAGCCCGGTTCCCAGCCGCCGGCCGCATAGGTCAGCGCGTACAGCGGGCCCCAGGCCCAGGCCGGGGCGCCGGTCAGCTGAAGGGGCAACGCCACCAGGAAGAACACCAGAGCGGCGAGAGCCCAACGGGCCTCGGGCAACGCGAGGACGCGGGTCCTGCGGGGCGTGGTGCGCTCTCGCGCGGGCGTGTCCTGGCCGCGGGTCGGCGGGGCGAGGGTGGAGGAGGTCATCGGAGCGGAAGTCCTTCACGACGGGCGGTACGGCGAGGCTGCGGGCACCGTATGCCTCGGCTCCGCACCCCCACCGTACAGGACTACATGAAGACCCATTCATGCGTTCATGTCTACGGGTCCGTAGGATGAAGCCCATGGGCCATGGAGCTGACGCCGAGAACACCACCGCCGCCACCGTGCGCGAGCGACTGGAGACCGTCGGCGCCACCGACGTGGCCACCACACTCCAGGCGCTCGCCACCCCGTCCCGGCTGCGCATCCTGGCCCGCCTCCAGGAAGGCCCGTGCGCGGCGACCGAACTCGCCGACGCCGTCGGCATGGAACAGTCCGCCTGCTCCCACCAGTTGCGCCTGCTGCGCAACCTCGGCCTCGTCACCGGCGAGCGCCGCGGCCGCTCGGTCATCTACGCCCTCTACGACAACCACGTCGCCGAACTGCTGGAGCAGGCCCTCCACCACGTCGAGCACCTGCGCCTCGGCCTGCGGGATGCCCCGGCCACCGCGGAGGTGGCCGGGGCCCGCTGAGCCTCACACGGACACTGCCACCACGGCACAGCGAGAAGGGGGCTGAGGAGCATCCGTGCCAGAGCGTGCGCCGAGCGTTCGTCGGCCCTGGCGGGCAGCTGACGGGGTGTCGGTCACGGGGCCGGTGTGAAGCTGTTTCACGGCGTGGAGCGCTCGGCACCGCTCCGGCGGGCTCGGGTGCGGTGGTGTGCGACGAGCCCCCTGACTCCTGCGGAAAAGAACCCCCCTTGCGCCCGGGAAGCTGTCGCGCAGGAGGGGACTTCCCGATGCCCTCTTCGCCCTGCCTCCCGCGCCGTGGTCGCCACCCATCTCTGCCCGGCGACCCCGCGGTCGTCCCGGACGCGACCTGGCGCCGCCTGCTGCGCGCCGGCGCGGCAGGCGCCGGCTACGGCGGCCGCATGGTCCTCGGCGCCGATCTGATGCGGCTCCCCGTGAAGCGCAGGAAATGAACGGCCGCCCCCGAGAGAACTGCTCACGGGCTGCTCGGAGAAGCCTGTGGCCGTGTGGCCATGGTGGTCAAGATGTCGGGCGATCCCTCACCGGCGGTGGACGCTGACGGCATAGCCGCCGCCGTCGTAAGGGGCCGCGTCCCAGGTGGCGAAGCGGTCCACCAGGGTGAGGCCGGCCGCGGCGCAGCACTCGTCATACTCCGGCAGGGTGATGCCGGGCGGCACCGGCAGGTGGGCCTCGTCCAGGCCGAAGCCCGCGACCATCAGACCGCCCGGGCGCAGGGCCGCGGCCAGGCGCTTGACCACCGTGGCCTCAGTGCCGGCAGCGAGCAGCGGGAAAACGTTGCCCGCAGCGACCACGAGATCGAAGTCCGCCGCGAGGCCGAGCGGGGCCGGCTCGAACTCGGCCAGATCGACCTGGAACCACGGCAGGCCCGGCGCCTGCTCCTGCGCCACTGCGAGCATCGACGCATCAAGATCCACCCCGACACACTCATACCCGAGTTCCGCAAGCCGGATCATGACCCGCCCGGTCCCGCACCCGGCGTCCAGCACCTGCGCTCCGGCAGGCACAAGCGCTGCGCAGAACCGCGCCTCACCGTGCACGTCCTTCCCGCTACGGGCCAGAGCCGCGAACCGCGCGGCGTAGCCCTGCCCGGACATCCCCCCGGTCAACTCCTGCCAACGACTCATGTCGAGAACTATAGGTCGACCGCGTGCCCCCGCATCCGGCCAGGCCAGGCAGGGTGTCCACGCTCGGGCACCAAGACGGAAGGGACTGGGATCGAGCACCGGGGAATCTTGCTGCCGACGAACGGCCTGGACAAGGACGCTGAGATCCTCGCCCTGCGCCACCGGATCACCGTGCTGGACCGCCGACCCGGCGAGGAGCAAGTGCGGTTCATCCCGAGCGACCGGGCGTTCCCGGCAGCACTGCTGCACCGACTGCCGCACATCCGGCGAGTCGCGTCCGTCACGTACTCGATGAACCGCGACAGGACCCGATACATACGTCCGTGGAGCCGGCCGGTCCGTTCACGGCCCGCCGGCTCCACGTCCGGTCACTCCTCGGCGGCGGCGAGGGCGGCCAGTTCGCGGTCGACTGCGAGCTGGTGCGCCTCGGCGTCCTCACGCGCCTTCTTCGGGCTCCAGCGACCTGCCATCACGAAGACGAAGGGCAGGAAGAGCACCTGGCCGCCGACGCAGATCCACCACCAGGTGCGCCACTCGCCGGGCCCGTCCTTCGACGCCTTCTGGACCTTGGCGCCGTACTCCCGCAGCAGCTTCAGCTGCGGCGCCGCCTTCTGCACGACGCCGAGGTTCTCCGCGCCGACCTCCCGGACGGCGCGGGCGCCCAGCGCGGGTGGCACGGTGGCAGGGGTGTACTTGTTCAGCTCGGCGAAGAGCTCCGGGTGCGCGTTGACGATGGCCAGTGCGGGCGCCGCCTGCGCCGAGGCGACCTTGACCTCGGCGCCGTGCTCCACCAGCGGGGTCACGGAGGTGACCAGCACCGGGATGAAGGCCGCGGAGACGGCGACCACGATGCGCACCGTCCAGCCCCACACTGCCAGGCCCGCCGCGGTCGCCGCGGGGTTGTGCCTCTCCACGGTCTCGGTGAAGCTCGCCATCCAGGGCGCGTAGGCGATGCCGCTGAAGACTCCGATGCCGATGAACAGCCAGGCGAAGGTGTAGTAGTCGGTCGTCAGGTGGGTGGCGCGGGTGGCGAAGATCGCGGTCGTCACGACGGAGCCGACCCCGCCGACGATCATGAAGGGCTTGCGCACCTTCAGCCGGTCCGAGAACAGGCCGACCAGGACCAGGGCGATGGCGTTCGCCCCCCAGTACCAGTTGGCCAGCGCGTTGGTGCGCTGCTCGCTGTAGCCGAAAGTGGTCGCGAAGTAGACGACGAAGTTGCCGACGGCCGCGTAGTACAGCAGCAGGAACACGGCGATGGCGAAGGCCGACCCCAGCACGTCCAGGCGCATCATCTGCCGCCACTCGCCGCGGCGCACCGCCTCGGTGTCCAGCCCCTTGGCGCGCGCCTCGACCAGCGCCCGGTCCCGCAGCGACACCATGATCTGGTCGCGCAGCGCCGGGGACAGCTCGCGCAGCGCGAAGATCGCGGCGGCGAAGACGACGAACCCGGCGAGCCCCGAATAGCGCAGTTCGTCCTGCCAGGTGGCGCTGTCGAGGGTGTTGCTGGTGACGGTGGTGACCACCAGAGAACCGATGACCGGGCCCATCGTCCAGTACCCCATCGCGGTGGCCCGGCCCAGCTGCGGGGAGAAGTCCCTGATCAGCGCGGGGGTGGCCACCAGCACGATGCCCTCAATGAAGCTGACGAGCGCGAAGAGCACCAGATAGGTGGTCTTGTTCGCCGCGTTCGGCAGCCCGAAGAAGACCAGCAGGGCGGCGATCAACAGCCCGTAGACCACCAGATTCGCCCGGCCCCAGCGGTCCGCCAGACCGGCCACGAGCGAGGCGAAGGCCCCGATCGCGTTGCCGATCACCGAGACCCAGACGAAGTAGCGGTACGTCATGTCGAAGTGCGTGATGATCGACGTCGCCACCGCGTACTGGATGTACAGCATGTAGTACAGGACGACGGTGGTGACGACCACGATCGCGAGATACGCCATACGGCGACCGGTGGGCGGGTAGTCCGCCAGGTCTCGGCGGTACAGCCGGGCCAGCAGGCCGCGGGCGCCCGCGGCGGGCACATCGGGCGCGGGTCTGTCGGCGTCGAACGTCGTCGGAGTGGCGGACATACGGCTCCTCCTGGGGATACCTGGAAACCGGGGGGTTGCGTCGGTGCGACGGGGGCGCGGTGCGGCCCGGCTCCGAGAGCGTGGCCAGAGGCTAGTACCGACTAGTCGGTACGCCTAGGGGTCTGCACAAAGTCGTCCCCTGGTTCATCACCCGGCGTCGACCGGCCCGGCGGGCCCCGTCGACGGGGAGGAGCTCCGGCGGTGTCAGAAGGCAGCGCAGGTCAGCGCGGGTGCTAGGTTCGAATCCGTAGCGGTCCAGGCCTGCTTCACCGCTGCCGGCCTCGGGTCAGGTGGTCGATCAGCGGCCCGGCATGATCGATCATCGAGACTCGCGCTCAGTACGTCCTCGCGGAATTCCGGCAGCACTGCAACGGGCACCGGCCGTACGATCGCTGGACGCCACCGGGCAACGCTCCGTCGTCCACGAGCCGAACGGCCCAGAACTCCTCCGCACGCGCACCTCGGCGGAGCCGTCAACGAGTACCAGTACGCCGCATGAGCTGCGGCGATGAGCATGCGAGCTTCCCAGAGTCGCTGCCGGGCGTACTCAGTCGCTCAGTGCGGAGGCGAGTTCTGCGGTGGCCCGGACGAGTTCGGTGTCCGGTTCGATGAGCAGTCGCTGGATGGTGCCGCGGTTGGCGCGCACGGCTTGGCGGGCTTCGCGTTCCCACCCCACGTAGTTGTCGCGACGGTGCAGCAGTTTCGGGTAGGCCGCGGCCGTCTTCTCCCACTGCCGGGCGTCGGCGATGTTCTTCAGCAGCTGGACGATCTCCACGCGGCAGGTGACGTGAGGGAGCCGGGCGAGTTCCCACAGGAACGGGACCGTGGCGGCGGTTGCCTGTTCCACGACGAAGCCGTACTGGCAGATGCGCTCGCGCAATTCACCGATCGCGGTCCGTGCCGTAGCCGCGTCACCCCAGGCGATGCTGTTGAGCAGCAACGGGATGGCTGTGGCAGGGCCGCGGGAGTCCTTGATCTCATGCCAGGGCACCTGCCCCACGTTCCTGAGTGGCGTTGCCATTTCCGCTCCTGATACAGGCGTCGGATGCTGGGGGCTTGTCGGTTCCATAGAAGCGTCGCGCATCATGCCGGGACTTCTCACGACAGTCGCGTCAGGGCCGGGGGGAGGCCGGCAGCAGGGCCCAGACGGTCTTGCCCGCCGGGGAGTGCCGCACCCACCCCCACTCCTCGGACACGGCCTCGACGATGCACAGGCCGCGGCCGTTCTCCTCCAAGGAGTCGGTGGCACGGCGGCATACGGGCGGGCGGTCGCTCGGGTCGGTGACGGCGCACATCAGACGGCCGGCTTCGAGACAGAGCGCCAGCCACACATCGGCCTCGCCGTCCGGGGCCTGGGGTACGGCGTGCGTCACCGCGTTGGCGGCCAGTTCGGTGACGACGGCGACGGCGTCGTCGCTCAAGTGGTCGAGCGACCAGTGGCACAGGGTGCGGTGGGTGAAGGTCCGCGCCTGCGCGAAGCCCTGCCTGCTGCCGGTGATGCGCACGGCGGCGGAGCTGGGTGCACCGCGCAGCGGTTCAGGCTCCCGGCGGACCTCGTGACTCAGGGAGCCGGGGAGCGCCGCGTCGGCGAAGGGACCGGTCCCAGCGGTCCAACCTGCCCGTGGCGCAGACCTGCCGGGAATGCGAGGCGCTTGGTGCACAGGTAATGACACGGGGTCTCCCTGATGCGACGTCAGGACAGGGCGTCGACACCGTGGTTGACGCCACGGCTATTATCCACTCCGTCAGCGTCGTTGTGCAATTTCACGGGAAATTGCGCGAAGGATGGCCGAACGCAGGAGTGTGGGGCTGCGGTGCCGCCCGGCCCGAGCGGGCGGTCGCGTACACGCGCGGCAGAACGTCAGCAAGGAGAGTGCGGTGCCATCAGTGCCAAACGGAGTCCAGGCGAGTTCATTGGCGGCCTGCTGGATCAAAAGCCGGCACAGCAATGCCGAGGGCAACTGCGTCGAGGTGGCCCCCCTGGGCGACGGGGGAATCGCCATCCGCAACTCCCGTGACCCCGACGGGCCCGCCCTTGTCTACACACCGGCGGAACTGGCCGCCTTCCTGGCCGGCGCGAAGGAGGGGGAGTTCGACCACCTGGTGTGAAGCGGAGGCGGGCATCTCCACTTCGGCCGACACATCCGGCAGGGGCCGGCGGGATGCGATAATGGCCTGTGTCTTCTGCCGGTCGACAGGGAGTCAGGATGTCCGCCGAGTCACCCCGCGCCTCCCGCCTCGAACCCTATCTGAGCCGGACCGAGCCCGCCCCCACTCTGCTGAAGATGCTGGTGGGCGTGCAACTGACGGGCATCCGCGAGGACGCCGGCTTCGCACAGGAACAGGCGGCGCGCGCCCTGGGGTTCAGCCCGGCGAAACTGTCGCGCATCGAGGCGGGCAAGGGTCGCAAGCCTCCCACGGAAAGCGATGTCCGTGCGCTGCTCGAGCTGTACAAGGCCGACGACTACGAGGCGTCGGTCCTGCTCAAGCTGCTACAGCGGGCCGGTGAGCCGGGATGGTGGCAGCGCTACGACAAGCGGCTGATGCCCGAGTGGTTCGACCGGCTGGTGGGACTGCAGGAGGCGGCCGCCGCCATCCGAACCTTCGAAATCCAGTACGTGCCGGGGCTGCTGCAGACGGCGTCCTACACCCGGGCGGTGGTGGAGCGCGGGCTGCCGACGGCGCCGGCCGGCGAGGTGCAGCGCCGTGTGGAGCTGCGCATGCGCCGACGGGAGCTGCTGCATCGCGCGGACGCCCCTCAACTGTGGGCGATCATAGACGAGTCGGTCCTGCTGCGCGTCCTGGGCAGCCGTGAGGTGATGCGCGAACAGCTGGAGTACCTCGTCGAGATGGCCGGGCTGCCCCATGTGACCGTGCAGATCGTGCCGCTGGACCTGACGAACGCCTCCGCGCCGGCCATCCCCGTCACCTACCTGCGCTTCGGCGGACTCGACCTGCCCGACATCGTCTACCTGGAGCACATCAAGAGCGCGAATTTCCTGGAGGACCGCGACGAGACGGAGGAATACCGGGTGGCCCTGGACCGGCTGGCCGACGAGGCCCTCAACCCTCGCGAGTCCCTGGCCCTGCTGCGCGACACGCTGGAACAGCGCTACCCGGCCCTGTGACTCCGCGTCAGGTCCGACGACAGCGGCCCGGCGATCCTCACGCGGAGTCGCGCCGTTTTTCTACCGGATGCGTCCGACGCCGCCGAACTCGATCCACTCCTGGGTGAGCTGACGGGGCACCACTTCGGAATCCGGTCGCCAGGTGGACACCTCCACCAGCCCCGGTTCGAGGACGTCCATGCCCTCGAACCACTCCGCGACGTCGTTCTCCTGGCGTACCCGGCCCCAGTGCCCCTGGGTCGCCTGGTCCATGAAGTCGGTGACGAAGTCCCGTACCTCGGCGTCCTCGCTGACCAGCTGGCACATCACCATGAAGCTGCCGGGCACGAGCGGCTGGGCCACCCGGCGGACCACGGCGAGCGGCCCGTCGCTCTCACTGTCCGGGATGCAGTGGAACACCGAGTTGAACAGCACGGCCACCGGCTGCGAGAAGTCGATCAGGCGCTTCGTGTCGGGGTGGGAGAAGATCGCGTCGGTGTCCCGCATGTCGGCGTGGATGACCGCGGTGCGCTCGTTCTGCTCCAGCAGGGCGCGGCCGTGCACCAGGACCATCGGGTCGTTGTCGACGTACACCACCCGGGAAGACGGGTCGACCTGCTGCGCCACCTGGTGCACGTTGTCCTGGGTGGGCAGCCCGGATCCGTGGTCGAGGAACTGCCGGATGCCGTACTCGGACGCCAGCGTCCTGACCACCCGCTGCAAGAAGCGCCGGTTGTTCAGCGCCAGAGCGCGGGTGCTGGGCACGACCTTGTCCAGTTCCTCACAGGCTGCCCGGTCGGCCGCGTAGTTGTCCTTGCCGCCCAGGTAGTGGTCGTACATGCGCGCGGCCGTCGGCACCGTGGCATCGATCGACGTGGACAGTCGCTTTCCAGGTTGCATGATTCCCCCAGCTCCCAGCCGCGCCAACCGGACTGGCCCGACAGTCAACTCATCCTAGGCAAAGGGTATTTGGCGATGCCACCCCGATCGAGGGATACGGAGCCGCCCGAGGCGCCACCGAGTACCGCCCACTCGGCCGGACCGCTACGTCGTAGCGGGTGGCGCCACCGGCGACACGGACCAGACGCGGACCGCTCCCCAGGACCCGGGACGCGGCCGTCACCCCGAGCCGGTCACGGACCAGGTGCTCGCACCCGGCCCGCCGGCCCGTCAACCACGTCAGGCAGAAAAGTACCTGGCTGATGACGCCTGCGCCGACGCCGCGCCTGCGCTCGATCCTGCCGACCGCAGGAGCTCGTGTACCGGCTCTGAACTGCGCCGATTCACAGAATGCATGCTCGTGACGTGGGACGAGACCGGTTGTCGACGGTCATGCGACGCTTCACCCCGAACGTCACGTCATGGGCCATGGGGACGCTGACGGTCGCGATCATCGTGGCCATGAGGACGGTGAGAGGGGCGGCGGGTCCCGGTGACTGCACAATGGGGTCCGTGGCCACTGCTCCGCTCGCTCGTCATGTGCTCCGCGCCAGGGACCTCGCGGACGCCCGCTACTCCGAGGCGCTCACGGTGTCCGACATGGCCGCGGCCGCCGCGTTGTCCCCGGCCCACTTCAGCCGCTGCTTCAAGGCCGCGTTCGGGGAGTCACCGCACCAGTACCTGCTGACCCGACGACTGGAGCGGGCCGCCGCGCTGCTGCTTGCCACTGACTGGACGGTGGCCGCGATCGGCGTCGCCGTCGGTGTGCGGAGCATCGGTTCGTTCACGACGAGTTTCCGCAGGATGTACGGGATGACCCCGCAGGTGTACCGGGACGCGCACCCTCCCGCCGCACGGCATGTGCGCATTCCCCGCTGTGTGGCGATGGCCTATGGACGGCCGCGGAACCGCACGTTTCGAGAAGACACAGGGTCGCCGGATTGCTTAGCGTCGGATGCAGGCAACGGACCAGGGAGCGGCCATGACAACGATCAAGATCGCCAATGCGCAGTTCTGGGTGCACGACCAGGACCAAGCGCTTGACTTCTACACGCGGAAGCTCGGCTGGGAGGTCCGGGCGGACGTGACGATGGAGGCATGGAGCTTCCGGTGGCTGTGCGTCGCCCCGCCCGGCGGGGACGGTCCGGCGCTGGTGCTGATGCCGGTACCGGGGCAGCCGATGCTGGACGCGGCGAGCAGTGCCCAGCTGTCGGATCTGGTGGCCAAGGGCGCGGGCGGCACGCTGTTCCTGGAGACCGACGACTGCAAGGCCGCGTACGACGAGCTGTCCGCCCGTGGTGTCGCGTTCAACGACCCGCCCACGTTGCAGCCGTACGGGATCGACACATCGTTCCGGGACCCGTCGGGCAACAACATCCGGCTCACGCAGGTGCTGGAGTTCGATCCGGAACGGCACTGACTCACATCCGCAGGGCGTGCTGCCTGACCGGACGCGCGACGTACTGCCACGACCTCGACCGTGAAGGTGCGCGGGACGTCCGCGCGGCGGGCGAGGGCGACAACGCCGACCTGGGCTTCCTCGCGTCGGCACCGGGCGACGGCCTGGTGGATGCGATCAAGGGCGGCTCCGGTCTTGCGGCGGCGGGCGGCCGGCGTATGCCGGGCCCGGTGGGTGACGTAGTGACCGCCGAGGTCGAGCTCGGCGGTCCAGCTGCGGGAGCCGGCGTGGAACCGGGTGAAGGGCAAAGCGCGGCGGCCGTCGGGGACGTGGGTGGGGAACAGCGCCGGGCGAGCGCGTTCGGCAGCGGCCCGGCCATTGGTGGCCACGCTGGTGCGGACCGCCTTCGAACAACCCGCCGCCGACGGCGTCCGGGCCCGGATGAGGCACGTGCTCGACGCCCTGGAGGCGAAGCTCCCCGACGTCGCCGAGCATCACGATGCCGCGCAGGCTGACGTGCCGGCGTTCACCGTCCTTCCGCGCGAGATCTGGCGACAGGAGCTGCGGATCGAGGTCACGCGTGCCGGGCGACGCAGGCGACACCATGTCGCCGACGTCCGACTGGACCACGGGACTTCGTCGAATGCCGCATCCGCAACAGCGCGCTGATGAAGCGTCACACAAAGGCAACTGCGAGCTGTAACCTGTCGTCACACCAGGTGCCAACCATCAGTGAACGCTACTCGGGGGACAGCAGGATGGCCTTGCAGGTGCAGCTCACCGGCGGCCGGCCGAAGGAGCACCTACTATCCGACGAACCGCGTCGGCTCTCCCTGTTCCAGCTCTTCGGACTTGCCGCCGGGGGGACGATCGGCTCCGGCTGGCTGCTGGGCGCGGTCGACGCCGACCACAAGGCCGGTAACTACGCCCCGTGGGCCTGGCTGATCGGCGGACTGGTGATGCTGGTCGTGGCCGGTGTCATGGTGGAGTTGGGCACGGCTGCACCGAAAACCGGAGGGCTCATCTTCCTTCCGCTGCAAAGCAGTGGGCCGCTCGTGGCGATCGTGGCCGCGGCGGGGCTGTGGATCTTCTACGCGATAAACGCGGCCAGCGAGTCCGTGGCGATGACCAAGGGGCTCTCGTCCACACTGCCCACGCCCCTGATAGGGGCCGGGACCACCCTGACCCCCTGGGGCTGGGTCTGCTCGCTGACGTTGATGGCGGTGATCTCGGCGACCAATCTGCTCGTCCCGCGGCTGGTGCGCATCGGCAACTCCTGGCTGACCGTGCTGAAGGTTGCCGTCCCGCTGCTCACCATCGCCCTGTTCATCGCATCCGGATTCGATCACCACCACGGGGGCGGGGCGCGGGACGGGACCAGTGGCGCCGGAGGGTACGGTGCGGTCCTGGCCGCCGTGGTGGACAGCGGGGTGATCTACGCCTACGTCGGGTTCCAGGGCCCCCTGGACTTCGCCGGAAACGTCAAGACCCAGGGCCGGCTGACCGAGTCCGCCCGGTTGCGTTGGGCGGTCTACGGCACCATCGTCGGGACAACCGTGCTCTACACCCTCCTCCAGATCGTCTTCAGCTCTCGCCAGGGGCAGTGGGATCCGGGCCACCCGGACTCCCCCTACACCCAGTTCGCCTTCGCCTCCTCGGTGGCCTGGCTCGGGTGGTGTCTGCGGATCAACTCGGTACTCTCCCCCATGGGCGCCGGGCTGGTCTTCACCCATGCCCTGACCCGCGAGGTCGCCGCGCTCGGCCGCGCCCATCTCACCCACCGCGGCCTTCAGACCATGCGCACGACCACCCTGCGCGGCAGGGACGTCTACTGGCTGGTGCTGGCGGTGGACTTCGCCGTCGGAGTGGTCGCGCTGCTCGCGATGGGCGGGCGATGGCACACCCTGGTCGCCGCCGACGGGGTGCTGACCCTCGTCGTGTACGCCGTTCCCGGCGTAGCCCTGGTCTCCTTGCGCGACAAACTGCCGCCGGTCTCCCGGAGCCGCAACCAGGCCCGCCGGCACGCTGCCTGGGTCAGCTTCGTCCTCATTACGTTGATCCTGTACGGAGCCGGGTGGACAGTCCTGTGGCACGGGATGGCAGTGCTCGCCGTCGGCTGCGTGCTGCTGCTCGGATTCCCGGTCCTGGCCAGGCAGTTCCCCACGCTGGGACGGTTCTACGACGCCCGGGAGCATGTGACGCGCTTCCGCCGGCTGGGCTCCGACCCGGCCGCCCAAGCTGCGGCCTGCCTTCTCGGCATGTTGGCGCTGCTGCTGGTCTGCACCCTGTTCGGCAACCCCGAGCCCGCAACCCCACACCGTCTCGCGTTCTATCTGTGGGGCGGGGGTGTGGCGGCCATGGCTCTGGCGGCGTTCTGCGGCATGGTGTGGGCCTCGAAGCGCCATATCGGGGAGGTGGAGCCGCTGCTGCCGCCACCGACCTCCCAGCTCCGCGAACGGGAGCAGGGGCGTTCCCGGGAGCCGCAGCCGTAGCTGCGCACAAAGGGCTACCGCACGGACTCCACGACCTGCTCGGCCTCTTCCTCGAAGCCCTTGCTCTCCAACAGTCCCACTGCTTCCTGGCAGCGCACCGCGTCCGCCCACCGGCCGACCGTTCCGCGGTAGAGCAGAAGCCGGCGCCGCCCGTCCATCCCGCTGGCACGCAACTGCTCGGTGATCGCCACCACGTCCGCGGGGGTGATCCGCTGCTCGTTCTCCAGACAGCGTTCCAGCAGGTCCCAGGCCTTCTCCTCGCCCCAGGCCCGATCCGTCCCGTTGCCGTAGAGGCGGACGGCCGTGTCGGCGATGACACCCCCCATCGGCACCCCGGCCAGCTCGGGGTCGGAGGGATCCGACAACTCCTTGCAGGCCAGGTCCGCAGCGATCCTGCCGCGATTGCCCTGCCCCTGCTGCGCCGTGACGTAGTCGGCGAACACCCCGGGGTCGACACTCCTGCTCAGCAGTCCGGCGGTGAGCCGGCGGGCGACGGTCCGCGCGACCCGGTACACGTCCCGGGCACGCTCGATCCTTGCCTGTAGTCGCACCAGCTCGCCACCGCCTCGGCCGCCGATGTGCTCCGCCGCGGCTATCCGCAGCAGACGCCAGCACTCCGGGTCGGCGTCGATGAGTTTCAACTCTTTCACGAGAGTGTCGATTTCGGCTGGGGAGCGCGGTCCGGCGGCGCATGCCACGCCACGGGCCACGACTTTGGCATACAGGTCGCCCCTGGTCCTCGCCACGGTCTCGAACTTCTGCCAGCGGCTGATGATCTCGGCGAGATCATGCAGCTCCTCGCGTGCCGCAGCCTGATTCAGGACCGCCTCGCAACGCTCCGGGTCGCTCTCGGCCAACTCCCGGCAGACCGCGGCCACGTTGTGGTACCGCAACCGCTTGCCGACATGCTCGATGAGGGAGTCCGGGCTGTGTTCCGAGCCCGAGATCAGCTTGGCGACGGCATCCCTGGTGGGCCCCACCAGATCCGTGTCGCCCAGCCGCCTGTCGATCCAGTTCTCCAGTACCGGCTCGACCGGGCTGAGCATGCGCAGGGCCGCGACCAGGTCGTTGAGCCCGGCGGGCGTCGTCGTGTCGGACTGCCGCGCACCGGAGGTGTTGATCCTCTGCACCGCCCGTCCCAGCAGGCCCTCCGCCGCCTCTGCGCACCCTGCGTCCCTCAGCCCGAGATACAGCAGTGCCGTGTCGAGCAGGGGCCGCTTCTCGCTGAACGTGTTCAGCGTGGCGTGGACAAGATCCTGCTTGCCCCGGTCGCGCAGTTCCCGGACGAACCGGGCCACATCCAGCGCCGTACGCTGACGAGCCACGTCGTGCACGATGCCCTTGCTCAGCGCGGAGGGCCGGTACTCGGCAATCTCGGGTTCCGGCTGCTGCCGCTCCCGCTCCCCGGTCGCGCCCGGAGAGGCGACGCCGTCGATCTCCGACTGACGGCACGCCAGGTCCGCCGCATCGCCGATGCTTCGCCACAGTGCCGCCGTCGCCAGTACGTTCACCGCGTCGTAGAAGTGGAACTTGGCTGCTGCTTCAATGAGTTGTTCGGTCGACCGCTGGATTGCGAAGGCGTGCAGTACCCGGATCGCGACGGCGGGCCGAGGCGGCTCGCCGTTGCTCTCGTTGCCCTTCCGAAGGGCCTGCACGCGCGCCGCGACTTCTTCGGTGCTACTCCGGGTCACCCAGGAGTATCGGACGCTCCACGTCGGATCGTCGTCCGGCCAGCCCTCGGCTCCGGTTCGAGCCCTACTCATGCGTGACGCTCAAGCTGCCCGACGCTCCATCCGGCTGAAGTACCTGGCGAAGGTATCCGGAGAACGGTAGGCCTCGTTCGCCCGTATATCGATGTGCTCCGCCAGCTTCAGGCTGTCGTCATCCCCTCTGCCGCACAGGGCGAAGACGATGTCGGCGGTGGTGCACTCGTCCTTCAGCAGGTACGGGATCCGCGCGTCCGGGTCCCCCCTCAACCAGTCGATCCAGCCGTGCTGATCAGTGGGGAGCGACGGATCCACACGCCGGTCGGCGGCCATCCGGTTGGTGAAGATCTGAGTTCCGTCGGGAGCGTCCCTGAGCACCATCCGCGGCTGCGGATGCCCTGCGGTGCACTCCTGCATCTCGGCCTTGATGGCCTCCCGGAGCAAGCCGAAGGTGAGCTGGTCCTTACGGTCCCGAGTGCCTCGCGAAAGGACGTTGAGCAAGTGTCCGCTGAACGGGGTGCACTGGTCGAAAGGTGCCGGGAGACCGGGACACCCCTCGGCGGAGACGAGCGGACCGGCGAGCGCGGCATCCTGGCCGAGAGCACTGAGGACGCAGGTGCCCTCGAACTGGCCGCCCATCACACCCGGCAGCTTCGGCTCCTCGTCGGCCGGGCCCAGGTCGCGCAGCCCGTGTGAGTGGCAGCAGTCGGCGATGAGTACCTTCAGCCCAGCCGCGGCCTTGCGCATGGCGCGGTACACGTACCAGCTGTTCAACCACGTCCACGGAGCCCGGTCCTGGGACGTGCCCACCGAGAAGTGCACCTGGTCTCCGGCGGGGATGTCGCCCCAGCGGGCTCCGTGGCCGACGTAGACGACGAGCAGGGTGTCCGAAGGGCGGGTCTCGGCGGCGGTCTCCTCCAGTGCGCGCATCACCCCGTCGATCGTCCCTGCCTCGTCCGGGCCGAGCACCCGGCAGCTGTCCGCGCCCCAGAGCTTGTCGCCTGCGAGAACCTCTCTGTACATACGTCCGCTCGCGGCGATTGTGGGCCAGCCGGGGACGTTCGATCCCGGCTGGTACTCCCCAGGTGCGATCACCAGTGCGCGTGAAGCCATCTCAGCCGTTCATCCCTTCGGATCCCCCAGGCAGGCCCTCGTCCTGAGCGTCTGCCGAAGCGTCAGTGGATGATGGCGGCAGGGGCCTTACCTCGACCTCGGCCTGCGGCGGATCCAACCGGCCGGCCCGCCACCGCTCGACGGCCCGCTTGGTCGCCTCCAGGGCCGCGCCGAGGGACTCTTCGGTGAGCTTGGAGACAGCAGCCACCAGCAGGATCTCGACGATGCCGCCGGTCAGTACCCACCCCTGGTCGACCTCCTCGCGGCGCCATTCCAGACCGGTCGCCGCCTCGAGTTCGCCCCGTATCTGCTCCGGATCGTCCAATCCGAGTAACGCGCCCCTCACGGACACCGACATCACCGCTGCCACTTGCCGCCCCCAGGTCACCGACTTGCGTTGCCCGCCCCCATCCTGCCCAGGATATCGGGCCTCACGGACCAAGCACAGAGGCTCAGGACGCCGACGGCGCAGCCGCCGCCGGCGCAAGGAGCAGCGTCCCAGGTGGCGAAGCGGTCGACGAGGGTGAGGCCGGCCGCGACGCAGCAGTCGTCGTACTCCGGCAGGGTGATGCCGGGCGGCACGGGCAGACGGGCTTCGCCGAGGCCGAAGCCGGCGACCATCAGGCCTGGCCTAGGTGCCGGGCGCGAGCAGGGGGAAGACATCGCCTGCGTCCGGTGGGCAGGCGGAGACCGGTTCACGCTCGACTGCGTCACCCGGCTTGCGGGGTGCTCCTCAGGGGGCGCAGGGCGGCTGCGCCGGCCCGCACCATCGCGGACACCGGTGCCCCCGCCCATTGCACGAGGTCACGCGGGAAGCCGGTGTCGAGCTCGATGGTCACCCGCACGTACCGGGTGTGCACCTGAGTGACTTTGACGGGACGCGGTACGACAGCGTCCGGTCCGCGCCGCAGTGCGGCCCGGTAGGTGTCCTTCCGCTGGCTCATGTCTCGTCCTGCCGCTTGATGAGTTCGTCTGCGAGGTCCATGTACGCGGAGCCTTTGACCTCCACCGGACTTCCGAACGACTGGGCGTACAGGTCGAGCCGCGGAATATGGGTGTACAGCACGTCGAATCCCCGCTCGCTGAGAGCTTCGCGGGCGTCCGCGTCGGGACCGGTACGGGTGGCCTCGGCACGATTCGTCCGGTTCAGCAGGACGGTGGCGCGGGCCGGCTGGACGCGCAAGGACTGTACGTCGCCCATCTCGCCACCGATGGGCGCCATGCGATCCAGCTCGATGGGAGCCGGAGTCACCGGCACGATCCACTCGTCTGCATACCTCATGATGCTGCGGGCGATGTGCGCGTGGTCCTCCATCTGCGGAGCGTCGAACACGACGGCCTGCCGATCACCCAGGAAGTCGTCCACGCGCCGGTGCACATCGCCCACCGGAAGAGCGACCACAGGAAACGGGAAGCCACCTGCCAATTCGCTCCAGCGCAGGGCGGAGGAGGCAGGGTCACCGTCGACCAGCAGCGGCGAGACACCCGACTCGTCTCCGGTCGGCGGTGGATGACAGGGTGAACGCCAGTTCGCCGGTCGCGGGCTGACGTGACACGGCGCCGGCCCCGGTGACCAACGAGGCGGGCAGCCGGGCAGGTCGATCTGCGCCCTGGAGAATATCGGAGCGCTCAGCGCGAACACCGGCGTACCCGGGGTCTCGGGGGCCGGCGTTGAGCTGCCGACAGGCGCGTTGTCACAACGGGTTGACTCGGGCCGGTTCCCCGGCCCGAGTATGAACGCGACAGCCCGGTCGGCCGGGCTCAGTGCGCGTCCGTGGCCCGACGCCCCAGGGGCGTCGGGCAGTGAGCGATCAGGTCAGGACGAGCTCCAGTACGGTGACGGAGAGCGGCGGCAGAGTGCTGGTGAAGGACGCCGCCGCGCCGGTGAGGGTGCTCCTCCTCGGCACCAGCGCATCGGGATCCGTCAGCGTGTTGGTGGTGGTGCGCGAGGGGCCGGTCAGGACCGTCGCGGTGGCCCGCCTCCTGACGCCCTTGACCAGCCCCTTCAGTTCGACCGGCACGTTCGCCTTCTCCGTCCCGCAGTTGACCACCGCGAGGTAGAGGCGGTTGCCGGAGCGGGTGGCCACGGTGGCGAGACCGGGCAGCGCACGAGCGGTGGCCGGCAGCACCGTGTTGCCGAGCCTGCTCGTCAGCATGTGCTGTGCCCAGTAGCTGGGCGACGCGTAGCTGGTGAGGTTGTCGTAGGCGATCAGGTTGGTCGCCCAGACGTTGTTCTTGACGTGCGAGAAGAGCGGTGCGTAGCACTCCATGAGGACCTGGTCCGAGTTGCGGATCAGCCCGGCCAGCCAAGCGGCGTCGCCGAGCGCCGCGTTGAGGTCGGGTGTGGGGCGGCCCTCCTGCGCGGCCCACTCCCCGACGAACACCTTCGTCGAATCGCGGTCTCGGGTGTCGTACTTGTGGGTGGAGGCCTGGGCGGCGGATGGCGCCAGGTAGTAGTGCTCGTCGATCAGGTCCGGCGTGCGGCTCGTCACGGACGTCGTGGCGATCAGCTTCAGATGCGGGTACTTCGCCTTGATCGCGTCGTAGAAGGCCGCGAACCGCTCGTCGTACGACCCCGAGGAATCGAACCAGTCCTCGTTGCCTATCTCCACGTACTCCAGCGGGAACGGCTCCGGATGTCCGTCGGCGGCACGTCGTGCGCCCCAGGTGCTGGTGACGGAACCGGTGACGTACTCGATCTCGTCGAGTGCCTCCTGGACGAACGGCTTCAGCGCGTCATCGGTGACGTGTTCGCCCCTGAGCGAGTAGCCGGCGTAGACGGCGAGGACCGGCTGGGCCTTCATGTCCTCTGCCCACTCCAGGTATTCGAGGAGTCCGAGGCCGTCCGTCGACCAGTAGCCCCAGGCGTCGTCCATGTGGCCGGGGCGCTCCCAGACCGGGCCGATGGTGTTCTTCCAGTCGAAGCGTGTCGCGACGGTGTTGCCCTCGAGGAAGTTCCCGCCGGGGAAGCGCAGGAACTTCGGCTTCAGAGCGACCAGTTTGTCCATCAGGTCGATGCGCAGGCCGTTGGGCCGATTGTTGTGGGTGGGCGGGAAGAGGGACACATGCTGGAGCCACAGGGTCTCACCCGCCGCGGAGGGGTCGGCCGTGGTGACGGTCAGCCTTGCGTCCCCGACCACGGGGGTGCGCGAACCGGTGCGCAAGGTCAGCTCGAACGGTCGGCCGTGGAAGGCGGTGCCGATGTGGGGCACATGGGCGGACGCGTACACCGTCGCGCCGTCCGCCGACTCCATGGTCACCGTGAGCGGGCCGATGCGTCGCGACGCCTTGGCGAACAGCCGGGCGGTGTAGGAGGTTCCGGGCCGCACCGGTATGCCCCAGAAGCCGTCGTTGGCGACACCGGCCCGGCTTCCGGCGCCCGTGCCGCTCGGCAGTGCGACCTTGAGGGAACGGTTGAGCGCGTCGTTGAGCGGGTTGGCGGTGTCGAGTGCGAGGGTCGTTCCGCCGACGGCGGACCAGTGGACGGGCGTGGTGTCGCTCGCCGCCATCGAGCGGTTCTGCACCAGTTCCGCATAGATGCCGCCCTCGCCGGAGTGGTTGATGTCCTCGAACATCAGGCCGGGAAGGATGGGGGACACGGCGTGCGCGGGGTTGGCGACATCTACGCTCAGCAACGGCGTCGTGGTCTCCACCGGGACCCCGGCCAGCGCCGCGACCTGCTCGGAGGTGAGGACGGACGGGAACATCCATACGTCGTCGATCAGACCGTGCCACTGGTCGACATGCCCACCGCCGTAGAGCGCACGGCCGATGGCGGTGTCACCGCTGCCGGCCCAGCCCGCGGTGTAGGCGGTCTCCCCCTCCAGCACGCCGTTGACGTAGAGGCGAATGACGCCGGCGGTCGGATCGCTGACGCCGGCCAGATGGGTCCAGGTGTCGATGGTGGGCGCTGAAGCGGCGGCCGCCACCGCGGCACTCTGAGTGGCGTCCGAGTCCAGCCGGGCGAAGGCGAAGGTGCCGGTGTCGTCGCGCAGCCCCAGGTAGAAGGAGCTGACGACCCTGCCGTCGATACTGACGGCGGTCTGGTAGCCGCCGAGTTGAGCGAGGTTGACCCAGACGCCCACCGAGAACGCCTTGGAGGTGTCGAGGACCGGCCCGGACGCCGCGGCGTTGCCGCCTGCCGCGAGGCTCAGACTGCGGGCGCCGACCTTGCCGGTGTCCCAGCCGGCCGCGCCCTGGAGCGTCGCGATGCGACCGTTGCCGGAAGAGTCGGCGGCGGAGGTGCCGAAGCCTTCGTCGAAGGTCCAGTGGGCCGCTGCGGCGGGGAGGTCCGCGGCAGCAGCGTTCGCAGTGGTGCCGGCGGGTTCGGCGGCCCCGGCGGGAGTGGCGGCGGCGAAGGTCCCGGCGAGGGAGGCCGCGCCCAGGGCGGTGAGGACGGTTCTGCGGGGCACTCCGGCTTCTGAAGGCATGCGGCTCATTCCTTGTCGACAGACCGTTGCGTTGCGTACCGGCCGGAGTAGGGCAGCCTGCCGAAGCCGTGACCTCGTTCGAAATGCCGTACGTCGATCGGTACTTCGAGCAGCAGGGATCTTAGGGTGTCGGCGAGGCCCGTCAACACCCCTTGTACGGCAGTGCTTCCCGGACCTGGTCCGCGCCGTGGCGCCAAGGGGGCCTCGCCGCCGCCCGTGAACCACCGCCGACCCGAGCCGCTCCATCACCTCGGCCACTCACACCCACGCTCGGCCGAGCAGGTCACCACCTGGACGTTCTGTTGCCCCACTCGACCAGGGCATGCGGCAGGTCGAGTGCCGCGGCTCCGTTGCCGGGCTCGTCCCTCGTCGAGTTCGGCAACGGGGCCGCGCGAGGGCCGGTGCCGGGCTGAGGGAACGCCGCTCGTCGGCGGCGGCGGTCCAGGTCGCGAGGTCGGTGGCGTGGCTGCCGGTGTAGGCCGCCCCCTGGTCGCTGGGGTCCATGTTCCGCTCCGAGATGAGGTAATCCGGCAAGTGGCCGAGCGCCGACGTGACCTTGTCCTCGACGTTCGTCACGTGCGCCTGCCAGTTGGCCAGGTGGGTCGTGCAGGTGTCGTCGGCGGAGCCGGGGTTGCTCCAGCCGCCGCTGCCGTCTGCCCCGACGGTGGTGTCGCGGACGTACTCGTGCCAGGACAGCGCGTCGGGCTCGGGGGCCGCGTCCGCCGCGAAGGCGGCGATGTGGTCGGCGGAGGTTCCGTCGGCGCGGGAGAGGACCGGGCCGACGAACCTGTGGTCGAGGTCAGGGTACTGGGACCATGCACGGCCGACTCGCGGCCGGGCTCCATCAGCTCCTGTGGAGACCGGTGCCCGCGTTCAGCAGCACGGACAGCGTCCGCCGGGCCGCGGTTTCCCTGGTCACGCCCACGCCCAGGACGCTCGTCTCGATCACAATCACGCGACGCCGGGCGTCAGCCGCGCCTCGCCGTCAGGCCGGCGGGACCGCGTGGCCCGCAGCCGTGAGCCAGCGCCGCCCGGCGTCCAGGTGCGCGGCCGCCCGCGGAAGGCCGCCGAGAAGCTCGGACAGTGTCGCCAGGGCCGCGCCCAGAGCGGCGGTGGGGACGCCGCGGGCGTGGAGGAACTCCGCGCCGAAGGAGAGATAGTCGGTGAGGACCTGCGGATCGTCGACGTAGTTTGCGGCGGCTACGACGTCCGGGAGACGGCCGAGATCCTCCAGAACGGCCTCGGCGTGCTCCGCGCCCGGGTCGCGCAGCCGCGGGTACCGCTCCAGCAGGTGGGCCAGCAGCCGCCGCAGCAGTTCGGGCCGCTGCCGGACGATCCGGACGTACTCGTCGTCGGCGAGGTGCTCCAGGGGCGCCGCTTCCCGTGGGGTCTGCGGCCACCGCACGGCGAGCATCTCGGCGGCGGCGGCCGGGTCGGGCGCGTACAGGTCGGCTCCGAGCGTGCGGGCCCAGACGCCTCCGGGTCCAAAGCCCGTGCCGCCCACGAGCACCGGCGTCCCGGCGCGCCGGCAGCACTCGACGAGGTGGTGTGCGGCAGGCAGGCGGACCGGGATCATGCACGACAGGCCCACCAGCTCGGGCCCCTGCCGGTGGATGTGGGACACCAGGGGCGGGGCGAGGACGTTGGCGCCCAGGAACGTCACGTCGAAGCCGCGCAGCCGCAGCACCTCGGCGGCGATCCGTGCGGGCAGGGTATGGCGCTCCCCCTCGATGCATGCGAACAGGACACGGCGGGCCGGGGCGGAGTCCCGGGGCCGCAGCTCGGCGGCCGCGGCGGCCACGGCGCTCACCACGCGCTCGCTCACATGGGTGGCGGCGTGCTCCTGCGCCACGCTCCACTCCGTGGACACCCACCGAGCGCCGACAGCGGCCTGTGCCGGGGCGATCAGACGGAGCAGAACGTCCTCCGCCGCGACCCCGTCCCGCAGCAGGCCCAGGGCGAGCGCGGTGGCCCCGGTCTCGTCGGCGTGGGCAAGGTGGTCGTCGAAGGCGGCACGGACCCCCGGCGCGACGGCGGACGCGCCGGTCACCGCGTGCCTCCGGCGGCGCCGGACGAACCGGGCGAGGGGGGCGACGACTGGAGCGCCAGCACCGCGATGTCGTCGTGGGCACGTCCGGCCAGCCACTCGGCGACGCGCAGGTCGATCCGCTCGGCGACCGCACCCGCGGGCATCCCCGCGCAGCCCACCAGGTCGTGCGCGAGCCGCTCCTCCCCGTACTCCTCGGCCCCGGTGGGGCCGCCCCGTGCCTCGGTGACCCCGTCGCTGTACAGCAGGATGAGCTCGTCGCGCGCCAGGCGGACCCCGGCCTGGCCGAATTCCGCGTCGGGCAGAGCCCCGACCAGCATCCCGCCCACGTCCACAGCCTCCACGGTGCCGTCACGGCGCAGTACCAGCGGCGGCAGATGCCCGCCACCGGCGAGTACGACGTCCAGGGTGCCCTGGACGCCCGGGCGGACCGTGCCCATGACCAGGCTGGCGAACCGGTCCGAGTCCGCCTCGAGCAGCGACTGGTTGAGCACGTCGAGCACCCGGAGTGGCCGGGACTCGACGAGGGCCAGGGTCCGCAGGCTCTGACGGACGTGACCGGTGAGCACGGCCGCCTCGACGCCCTTGCCGCAGACGTCCCCCAGGGCGAACTCCACGCCCCCGCCACCGTCCCGCGCGGGCTCCACCTGGTAGAAGTCGCCGCCGAAGCCCAGTGCGTCCGGGGCGGGACGGTAGGCGGCGCCCAGCCGCACCCCCGGCGCCTCGGGCAGCGGCGCCGGGTCGAGGCCCGACTGGAGCACGGCCGCGGTATGGGCCTGCTGGGCGTAGAGGACGGCGGTCGACAGGGCCGTACCGGCCCGGAAGGCGAAGTCGCGCACCAGGGCGGCGTCCGCGCCGGGCCGGCCCCCGGCCCGGGCCGGACGGACGAGAACCAGGGCCCCCGCCGGGGCCCCGCTGCCCGGCAGTGCCGTGACGAGCGACTCCCCTCCCTTGCCCGGATCCGGGGGCGCCGCCCGGCCGAGCGCGCCGAGCCCGCCCGGCCGGCAGGGGGCGGGCCGCGGCGACAGCCCCGTCAGGGCCCTTCCCAGTTGCGGCACACGCTCGAGGGATGACGCCGGCAACGTGCCCGACTCCACGGCCGCGCCCGGCGCGGCGCAACGGTGCCAGTCCGCGTGGCCCCCGCGCGGCGGCAGTACGAGCAGCGCGGCGTCCGCCAAGGCCGGCACGGCGAGTTCCACCACGCTCCGGGCGGTGCGGCCGTGGTGCAGGGAGGCCCCCAGCCGTCGGCCCGCCTCGCTCAGGAACGCCGCCCGGAACCGCTCGGCTCGTAGCTCGGCCCCGCACCGGCGGACCCCGGTCTCGTCACTGACGACCCACACCGAGCAGTCCTGCACCGTGCTCCTGCGGCCGGTCAGCCGCCGACCGAGGAATTCGGCATCGAAGCGCGCCGCGGAGGCGACGATCGCCTGCCCCAGGGGTCCGGCTGCTGCGGGGTCCGGCGTCGTCCCCGGCCGCAGGCCGGGAAAGTAGACGCCGGCCGGGCTGTTGCACCAGCGGACCACGCCGGACGCGTCGCAGACCACGACCGCCTGGTCAACGAGGTCGAGCAGGGTATCCAACACCTTCCGCCCGGGACGGCCCCGCGCTTGGCCGCCGCCGTGCGACGCCGCATTCCGGGCCCGCGTGCCCGTCATCGGTCCCGTGCTTCGCGACGACGGGCCCCGGCACAAAGCGGAACACCACCGACTGCCTCGCCAGCCGGTGCAGGAGACATGCGCACCGCCCCTTCGCACCCCGATACGCGAGAAATCCCTTAAATCCGTTTTCCACCTTACAGCCTGGACTTACTGCTGACTGCCCGCATCCGAATGCTGAGCGAGCCCGGGACCTGCGGGGATGCCAGCACCACCCTCAGCTACGAACACGCAGAAAGGGCCGCGACCGTAAGATCGAGGCCCTCATCACCGTATCGTCGGTGATTGTGTCCAAGGGGCGAGTTGACCACTGACGATACGGTCGTGGTCGCGCACGGGAAGTTCTGCCTCTGAGACCGTTGTCGGCGTACGCCGAGGATCGCCTGCCGAGGCCGTCTGGTCGGTTGTGGCGGGCCGTTCCTCGTCCCTGTCGCTCATCTGCCCGATCCAAGCTCGGCCCCCATGGTGCCGCAGCGGTTGCTGTGGTCGCTGCGTCTGCATCCGACCCCGATGCAGTACAGCGGCATTGCGCCCTCCTCCCTCGCGGCATGGAGTCCGGACCTCCGTTCGCGCCCTCACAGACCTTCGAAATCCAAGATCGGTGTGCCGACGCCGAGGTATCAAACTCGTGCGGCGTCTCCTTCATGGGAAAGGAAGCGGGAAACAGCATCGTTTGCCTTGTCCGGCCGGCCGGGGTTGCCGCACTCTTTCGTGCGGCAGCCCCGTTCAGCTGGACGGGTGGTTATGGAGGTTTTCCGTGCCGCAGCCGTCCACCGAGTTCGGGCCCAGCCGCGATCTCGCTCGACTGTGCGACGCCGCCCTGCGAGCCGGCGGAGCGCTGGTCGCCCTGGTCGCCGCGCCCGCCGCCGATGTGCCGGACACAACGGTGACCAGGGGGATCGACGAGGAGGAGTGGATGATGCAGCTGTCACCGGACGGTGCGAGCTGGTTCCAGCCGGTGAGCCGCAGACAGGTCGTGAGCGCCGGCGCCCGCACCCACCGGCCGCTGCTGGAACGGCTCCCGGTATGCGGAATAACCGTGTTCATTCCTGATGTGCGCGACGGAGGTGGCTCGACTGCTGGGTGTAGAAGAAGTCGCCATGAAGCCGGACGGCCGGCATGCCCGCCACCTCGCCGCGGCGGTGCGTAAGCCGCTGCTCGAACGTGCGAGTCTGCCCGAGGAGTTGTTCGCCCGTTGATGGCGGCAGCTGTTCACGACCCGGATCCCAGTTTCTGCCGCTGGTTCGTCGAGCGGGCGGTCTGCGCATTCGGACGCCGCCGTGTGATGGCCGCACTGGTCGACTGTCTACGGATCGGCACGGATGCCGAGCGAGCGGGAGCCGTGCGGGCCTGGTACTGCGCCCATGTGCCTTTGCGCGCAGATCGGTCCCCAACGTACGGACCTGCTGGGGTACGTGATCCCGCTCTGGACGAGTCGCAAGACGTCAAGGACGCCTGGCTGGAGGCCTCGATGCGGGTGTTCGCCGAGGCCACCGATCTGCGGATGCGCCACCGTGTCCTGCTGGGCCTGCCTACTTCGCGCGCGGCATACCCGTCGCGCCTGCGCGAACTGCTTGAAACCACACTCGCATCCGCCCAGGCCCGTCCCGACCAGCACATCCGTCGCTGGGCAGCCGCAGCAGGCCACGACGCGGTCTGAGACACCCCCGCCCCCGGCGGGCCCGCGCGGGGCCGGTCGGCTCCCGCGCGGGCCCGTGGCTCACGCGTCGTTGGTCGGACCGGTGCCGAGGCGGACGTTGTCGATCGCCCAGAACCAGTTGTTCCCCGCGTTGAACAGCCGGAAGTTCACCCTGACCGACGTCGCTCCGGACGGGACCGCGAAGGAGAGGTCGACCAGCTGGTTCTGCTGGTCCTGGCCGTTGTTGGTGTTCCCCGAGGCCGCGCTGGAGTAGTGCAGCACACGGGTTGCCTCTCCGGAGTCGAACTCGACGGTGACCTCGGCCTCCTGCGGGCTCTCCTGACTGTAGTGGGAGTCGAAGCCCAGGTGGAGGGTCGAGGTGCCCGGCGGGATGGCGACCGCGGGAGTGGTCAGTGTCGAGTCGAACCGGCCGCGGCTCGCCGGGCTGCCGGTGTCGTCCCAGTCATCCGCGTCGGCGACCGCCACGATCCCCAGGCTCCGGCTGAAGCCCGGCCGGTCCTGCCCTGCCGGGAACCAGAACTGCTTGGAGAGGAAGGTCCAGCCCTGCAGTTCCCTGGTGCCCTGCGGCATCGTCGGCGCGTTGGTGACCGTCCACCCGCCGGGCGTGGTCCGCGTCCAGCCCACCAGGCCGGGACGGCTGAGGTCGACGGCCGATGCCAGGGCCGGGGCGACGGACTCGAAGTCCTCGGCGAGCAGGTAACCGGTCATCACGGGGCCGACCTCGGCGGTCAGCGACGCCGTCTGCTCCTTGGCGCGCCCGCCCAGGCTCGCGGTGACGGTGGCCTTGACCGCGGCGGACGTACGGGCGGCCGACACAGGCGCGACGACGTCCCACGCGAGGGCGACGGAGGAGCGGGCCGGAACCGTGGCCGGCACGGAGGCCGACGGGGTGGCGGTCCAGCCGTCGGGCAGGGTGAGCGTGCCCGCCAGGCCGGTGAGCGGGGCGCTGCCGGCGTTGGTGACGGTCGCGGTCACGGTGCGCGGTTCGCCGGGCGCCAGCACGGTGCCATCGGTCTTCGGTGAGGCCGAAGGACCGGTCAGGGTCACGCTCATCGCGGCGGCGACCTTGGTCCGCACGCGCGCGTCGGCGGTCTTCAGCAGACCGTCGCCGTCGGCGTGCGCGGCCACGATCAGGCTGCCGACGGTGGCATCGGCGGCCGGTGTGACCGTGAAGCGGACGTCGGCGGATTTCCCGGCGGCCAGTGACCGCGGCGCGGACCCGGACCGCTCGACCGTCCAGCCGGAGGGGATGAGCAGGGTGGCCGCGAGGCGATCCAGGTGGGCCGCGCTCCGGTTCGTCAGGGTGACGACGACCTCGGCCGCGCTGCCCTGGGCGAGCGGGGTGTCCAGGCCCGGCAGCGGCTCGGGCAGGGTGATCGAGGCGGCCAGTGCCGGGAGTATGCCGGTGGCCGGGTCGGTGACACCCTGCTTCGGATCGGCCAGGCGGCCGGTCATACGGCGCAGGAAGCCCGGGTCGCGCTCGTCGACCACGACGATGTCGTACCAGCCGTGGCGGGAGAGATGGATCGGCACGACGCGCTTCTGCCCGGGCGCAAGGGTGACGGTCCGTACGTGGTCGTCGGCGTGGCGCGGGTAGACCGACTCGCCGACGAGGAGCGTCCGGGTCGTCGAGGAGGGGTTGGCGCAGTGGACCATGACCGGGCCCGGCCCGGCCTGCTCGACCAGGTACGCCTCGGCGCCGGCGCCGGCGCCGCGCAGTTCCCACGTCGACCAGCCGGGGCCGCGCACCTGGAGGTCGTAACCGTCGGGCCCGTAGGCGACCGTGTCCGCGGTGCTTCCGCCCGCGGTGACAGTCCAGGTCCGCGGCTCGCCACCGTCGCCGGGGTACGCGGTGACCGCGGCCGCCGCGGTGCCGGTGTTGCCGAGCCGCAGCCGGACCTGGCCGTCGGTGACGTCGGCACGCAGGGACAGGCGGTACGGCAGGGGACGGGTGGGACGGGTGCCCGCCTCCTGCTCCGGGAGCGCCTGCTTCGTCGGCGGAACGGGGTTCCAGCGGCCGATCGGCGCCGGTACCGGGCCGGGCTGCTCCACCTCGGGCTGCCGATGGGTGCGGTGGAAGTCGAAGACGGAGGTGAGGTCGCCGAAGACACTGCGGCGCCAGGCGCTGATGTTGGGCTCGCGGACCCCGGTCCACTGTTCCATGAAACGGATCACGGAGGTGTGGTCGAACGCCTCGGAGGAGACGAAGCCGCCCACGGTCCACGGCGACACGATCGTCATCGGCACGCGCGGGCCGGGGCCGACCGGGCGGCCGTTGAACCAGTCGTCGCTGTTGCCGGAGTCGGGCTTGGGCGCGACGGGGGCGGGCACGTGGTCGAAGTAGCCGTCGTTCTCGTCGAAGTTGATGAACAGCACCGTCTTCGACCAGGTCTCGGGGTCGCTGGCGAGGGCGTCGAGCAGGTCGTAGACGAGGTTGGCGCTGCCGACCGGGGTGGAGGAGCCGGGGTGCTCGGAGAGCGCCGCGGTGGGTACCACCCAACTCACCGCGGGCAGCGTGCCGTTCTTGATGTCCGCCGTGAGCCGGGGGATCAGGGTGTCCGGCTCGGAGCGGTAGGCGCCGCGCAGGAAGAGCCGGCGCTCGGCCTCGGTCAGGGAGTCCACACCCTGCTGGAACTGGGCGAGGGCCACCTGCCGCTGCGCGGAGGACTTGTCCCAGAGGCTGTCGTAGAACTGCTCGGTGGTGGAGTACTCTCCGCTGACCTTGGAAAGGATCTTCCGGCCGATCTGCTTCCACGGCCGGAAGTATTCGACCGCGTTGTCGGTGAAGTTGTCCCACTCCTGGTAGATCTGCCACGAGATCCCGGCCGCCTCCAGGCGCTCGGGGTAGGTGGTCCAGTCGTATCCGGCGTGGGTGTAGGAGTAGGCGGCGTTGGTGACGGCTCTGTTCACGCCGTCCGGCTCGAAGCCCGTGGTGCCGGTCCACAGGTAGTTGCGGTTGGGGTTGGTGGAGCCGTATATGGAGCAGAAGTAGGAATCACAGATGGTGAACCGGTCGGCCAGTTCGTACTGCAGGGGTATGTCCCGCCGGTCGTAGAAGGCCATGGTGCTCTGGCCCTTGGCGGCGATCCAGTCGTTCCACCAGCCGTTCGCCCGTGCCTGGGTGGCGTCCGTGAATCCGTGCGGAAGCGAGCCCAGGTACTGGATGTCGCTCTCCGGGCGGCCGGCGTCGACCGCCGCCTGGCGGGCCGAGAAGGGCAGGACCTCGCCACCGGCCCGCGGCTGCCTGAAGACGTCGGCGCCCTCGGGCAGGCGCAGGGGGGTGCGGTCGCCGAAGCCGCGCACCCCCTTGAGGGTGCCGAAGTAGTTGTCGAAGGAGCGATTCTCTTGCATCAGCACGATGACGTGCTCGATCGCTTTCATGCCGCCGCGCGGCATCGGCGCGGCCATGGCCTTGAGAAGCGAGGGGGGCAGGACGGAGAGCGCGGCGCCACCGGCGAGAGCGCCGAGGATCCTGCGGCGGGAGGTGTCGGACATGACGCGGAGGCTATGCCTCCGACACGGTGATCAAGAACCCTCTGCGACAGGGTTTCGCCCACTGTTCACGCCGAGGAATCCGACGTTCGTACTGGTCACGCGGTCGGGCAGCATGTGCTCCAGCACCCGGCAGGCATCAGGGCGGGGCAGAGTCAGTAACTCCCCGTCGTACCAGCGGTCGAACTGGCGCGGCGAGACCTGGAGGGACGCCAGGCGGAGATCGCGGTCAGGCTCAACCGGGCGGCAGCCCGCTCGTACTGTGCGGCGAAAACCACATGCGTCGTCAGGTGGCGTTGCTGGAGCAGTTGCCTGAGCAGCATTGTCCGTGGCCCCCACGGCATGGGACAAGGTCTTCCAGCGTCGGACCCACTGTGAGGTCCTCGTCAGTGGGTCCGAGGGGCGAGTTGATCGCTGACGATACGCTCGTGCCGGCGCAGAGGCGGCTCAAACTCCGAGATCCGCCGGGTGCCCTCACTGCTCCCCATGAGAACCGGCATCCAGCGGGCGCAGATTTCGGGCCTCCGCCATCCGGCGAGATCACCCGGCGCAGTCAAGCCATCGGGCGAGCGGTGGCCGGTTCACACACGACCACCGCGTCACCCAGGCTTACGGGGCGCTTCTCAAGGGTCGTAGGGCAGCGGCGCCGGCCCGCACCATCGCGGACACCGTTGACCCTGCCCATTGCACGAGGTCACGCGGCAGGCCGGCGTCGAGCTCGATGGTCACCCGCATGTATCGGGTGTGCAGCTGAGTGACTTTGACGGGACGCGGTACGACAGCGTCCGGTCCGCGCCGCAGTGCGGCCCGGTAGGTGTCCTTCCGCTGGCTCATGCCTTGTCCTGTCGCTTGATGAGTTCGTCTGCGAGGTCCATGTACGCGGAGGCTTTGACTGCCACCGGACTTCCGAATGACTGGGCGTACAGGTCGAGCCGCGGAATGTGCGTGGACAACACGTCGAATCCCCGCTCGCTGAGAGCTTCGCGGGCGTCGGCATCGGGACCGGTACGCGTGGCCTCGGCACGATTCGTCCGGTTCAGCAGGACGGTGGCGCGGGCCGGCTGGATCCGCAAGGACTGTACGTCGCCCATCTCGCCACCGATGGGCGCCATGCGATCCAGCTCGATGGGAGCCGGAGTCACCGGCACGATCCACTCGTCTGCATACCTCATGATGCTGCGGGCGATGTGCGCGTGGTCCTCCATCTGCGGAGCGTCGAACACGACGGCCTGCCGATCACCCAGGAAGTCGTCCACGCGCCGGTGCACATCGCCCACCGGAAGAGCGACCACAGGAAACGGGAAGCCGCCCGCCAATTCGCTCCAGCGCAGCGCGGAGGAGGCGGGGTCGCTGTCGACCAGTAGCGGTGGGACACCCGACTCGTGGAGTGCGTGGGCCAACCAGACTGCGCTGGTCGTCTTTCCCACCCCGGGCTTCAGGTTCACAAAGGCGTAGCTCAGCGGCACACGGGGCAGCGTATGGTCGCGAGCGGCCGCCCGGCCGTCGACTCGGGACACAAGGTGCCATTGTTCACCTTGCGGCGCCGGTGAATCATTCGTATGGGCCAGTACGGAAGTCGCAGGGCCCAAGGGGGATCGACAGTGAGCCGGCAGCTCTCGCCGGGACGATGGTCAGCTCGTCAGACGGCTTCGCGGAGGATGCGGGGCCGGAGTCGTGTCGCTGGTCTTCTTGGCGTTGGCGACGGTCACGATGACCGGGTCGCCGGGCTTTGCGATGAATTTTCTTCCCGCCCGGTGCGGCTGGATGCGTCCTTCGCCGAAGCGTCGCCCGCTGCTGACTTTGCTGCTCAATTCCGTGCGGCGCTCGGGGCCGAGCACGGACACGGGCTTCGACGCGCTCGACGACGCGGCGGCGCCGTCGTACGCCGCTGCCTCGCAGGTGTCGCAGTACGCCCGGCGAGTTCGGCCCGTGGCCGACGGGCTACGACCGCTTCCGGGTGTGGAGGGACCCCGGCGTCTTCACCGCACTGCTCCAGGACCTGATCGCCGAGGCCGCCCGCCAGGGACAGACGGGCTTGTCCCTGGTCAGTGTGGACTCCACCACGGCCCGCGCCGCCCCGACGCAGCCGGGATGCGCATCGGCAAGGAGGTCATGGACTCCCTTGAACAGGCCGCCATCGAGCAGGAGCGGGCCCGACAGAAGGGGGCGGCCTCCGCCAGAACAGAACGGACGGCACGGCGCTGACACCCGCCACTGACAACGCCTCACCGCACGGCACAGCGAATGAACCGGCGACGTCCCCGCGCCGTTACATGGAAGAAGTGCCTCCGCAACCTTGACGGGATTGGTCTGATCCAATACCGTCCCCGCGCAGAACCTCACACGTTTTCAACAACTCAACCCCCCACCGCCGTCACATAGTTGACGGACGATCACCCCCTCCGGGAGGGCCCCTGTGGTTTCCCGACGTTCCTTCCTGACCGCAGTCGGCGCGCTCACCGGTGCGGCCGCGCTGAGCCCTCTCTCGCCGGTCTCGCCGCTGGCCTCCTCCGCGGCGGCGGCGGGAGTCTCGCTCCCCGTCAAGCTGGCGAACAACTCCGGCTCCAACACCGTCTACGCCTACATATCAGGCACGGACAGCAGCGGCTGGCCGGTCTTCGTCTCGGCGAACGGCACCCTGAACCGGCTGCCCAACCCGTCGTCCGCGGTCACGCCCATCGCCGACTACTCCATCGCGCTGGGCGCCTCCGGCTCGGCCGCCACCACCGTCAACCTGACCGACTACGTCATCGGCGGACGCGTCTGGTTCTCGGTCGGCCAAAAACTCCAGTTCTTCGTCAACCCGGGCACCGTGCCCGGCGTCGTGCAGCCCGCGCTCGTCAGCTCGGACCCCAACTGGTCCACGAACTGGACGTTCTGCGAGTTCACGTTCAACAGCACGAACCTCTACGCCAACATCTCGTACGTCGACATGGTCGCACTCCCCATCTCGATGAGCAGCACCGGTAGCGGCGGCACCCAGACGGTCAGCCCTCTGCCCTCCGGCGCCCTCGCCTCGATCGCCTCCGGCCTCCAGAGCCAGCACGCCTCCGACGGAGCCCCCTGGGACAAGCTGGTGGTCACCGACACATCGGGCGGGGTACTGCGCGTCATGGCGCCCTCGCACTCGCCGGTGGACTTCGGCACCTACTGGGACGACTACCTGAACCGGGTCTGGAGCCACTACGCCTCCACGCCGCTGACCATCAACGGCCAGGGCAGCATCGGTTCCTACACCGGCACCGTCTCCGGTGACGCCATCGTCTTCTCCGGGCTCAACACCAACGGCGTGCCGTTCACCAAGCCGAACGCCGTCGACATCTTCGGCTGCGCGTCCGGTCCTCTCTACAACTCCGGCGGGGACGCCCGCGGCGCGATCGCCGCCCGGCTCGCCGCCGCGCTCAACCGCAGCTCGCTCCTGGTCTCGGGCGGGAACAACCAGCCCGACGGCGTGACACCGTCGCAGTACTACACGGACTCGATCACCAACCACTACGCGCGGCTGGTCCACGAGTACGCCAGCATCGGCTACGCCTTCCCCTACGACGACGTCGGCCCGACCGGCGCGGCCCCCGTCGACGGGCACATCCAGGACGGGGCACCCACCTCCTGGAGCATCACCTTGGGCGCCGGAGGCTCCAGCGGGGGTTCGGGGGGCGGCTCGACCACCGTGAGTGCCTACAGCACCATCCAGGCCGAGTCGTACTCCGCCCAGAGCGGGACCACCACCGAGAGCTGCTCCGACACGGGCGGCGGCAGCGACGTAGGCTACATCTCGAACGGCGACTGGCTGAAGTTCTCCTCCGTTGACTTCGGTTCGACCTCCCCAGCGCAGTTCAAGGCCCGGCTGGCGTCAGGCGCGGCCTCCGGTGTCAGCGGCGCCGTCCAAGTGCGGCTCGACAGCACCACGGGCACGAAAATCGCGGAGATCGACTTCGCCAACAACGGCGGCTGGCAGGCCTGGCAGACCGTCCCCGCGAACATCGTCGCCTCCGCCACGGGAGTCCACGACGTCTACCTGGTCTTCTCAGGAAGCACGTCGGACTTCACCAACATCAACTGGTTCACCTTCTCCAGCTGACCGCCGCCTGAGGGACAAGCGCCTGGCGGGTGACAACCCCGGTCGGGCGCCTCTCCTGCGCACCGCGTGAACACACTCGGACCGGGTGCGCCTGCCGAGAATGTCATCCGTGCAGTTCACGGGCCTGCTCGGTGCTGCGGCAGGATGAGCACTCGTGTGGCTTCGTCTCGCCTGCCTGACCGTCACCCACGCGTTCGCTGTACTCCGGCTGCTGCCCATGGGCGACCGCGACAAGAACGCGGGGATCCTGGCCCCGCGCCACCAGATCATGATCCTTGAGCGGCAACTCGGTGCGGACCGGGTGAAGCTCCGCCTCGGAAGACCGGGCTTCCTCGCCGCTCTCCTGGTGCCGCTGCCGCGCCAGGTTCTGCGCCGGCTCCGATTGCCGGTCCATCCCGACACCGTGCTGCGATGGCACCGCGACCTGATGAAACAACGGCACGCGAACGCCGGCGAACCCAGACGGCCCGGACGACCGCCCACCGTTTTCGCCGCATCCGCATCCTTGGCACCATCGCCCATCCGATCGTCAAGGAGTGCGAGCGGCGTCTCGCCCGCTACCAGGCCGCCCTCGAAGCCGGCGCCGACCCCGCCGTCGTCACTCAATGGATCAACGAGGCGCAGGCGGACACGGAGGCAGCACGCAAGAACCTCGACACGCCACCTGCCGCCACGCGAAAGAAGGAAACTCCCCTCAGCGCCGACCAGATCCGGGAGATCACTGAGAGACTCGGAGACATCGCGCAGCGTATGCAGGCCGTCGACGCAGAGAAGAAGAGCCCGCTCTACGAAGCCCTCGGGATCACAATCAGTTACGGACACGCAGATAGGGCCGTGACCGTTAGGTCGAGACCCTCATCCACGTATCGCTACAGCGAGTGGGTCGTTCACGAGATCCTCTGACCAGCCGCAACAGGGCTCATTGATGTTGAGGTTCCCGCGAGTCGCAAGATCATTCCCCGAGAATATGCACACGCAATTGTTTTGATGGGATGCGCTGTGCCCCTGAGGTGGCTCCTCCACGCAGCTTACATACAGGCACTCTCTGCGTCTCACAGCTCGCCCAGGCAGCTTGAGCTGGAGAGTCCCATGCCGGATTGCACCTTGGACCAAGCTAGGCCGGTCACAAAAGGCCAGCATCACCCTCAGTTATGTCGATCGCGGGGCCGTAGGGCCACCCTCGCGTTCGAGGTTTCGGGCAACCCCGCACCACGTGAGTGCGAGCGCACCTACGCCTACGCGGGCAGCGCAGGGAACACGACCACCGAGCCGTCCTTGTTGCGGGCAATCTCAATCGCCACGTCTGTCGTGCGGCTGTTGACCATGACGCCGTCGCCCAGCTTGCGAATCCGGTTTGCCGCGCGCATCAGGCGATCGACTTCACCGGTCGTGAAGACGGGCCGCAGACCTTGCGGACCTGCCAGCTCAAGCGCCGACAAGCGTTCCAGGACACCGGCAATGCTCGACTCCAGTTCGTCGAGGCGCTGCTGGTCGCGCTTGAGCTCGCGGGTGAAGTTCTCGAACAAGTTGTCAGGGTGGCCCTGGGCATGCTCGACAGCTTGCAGGACGACGACCCGCCGCTTCAGCGCAATGGCCAGGGCAGCGAGTTCGAGGTGGGCGCGGAACGTGCCGCCATGCTCGTCGACGCCGGGGAATGCTTTGACGAGCGTGCTGATCTCGACGGACTTGCCCTCGGGCAGCTTGTCGAGTGCGCTCTGCCACCGGGCAAGGCGGCGGTCAGCGGCGCCCAGCGCCGTGTTGATGGCGTGCACTGCCGAGTCAAGTCCCAGGGAGACACCGAGCTTGCCCTGGTCGAGCAGAATGGCGGTGGCTTTGTCGATGGCATCGCGGCAGCCGTCGAGTTCGCTGTGCTCCTCTTCGAGCTTCTGTTCGTGCAGCTGCTCCAGCAGTTCTGTGATGTGTTCGATGGCCTGTTGGCGCTTGTAGTCGGCATGCGCGCTCACGCCTACCGCTACGGCCATGAGCACGAGCGGCGCGGCCACGGTGAGCGCCGCGCTGCCGGCGGCCGCGACGCCGGCTGTCGCACCGGCTCCGCCGACCGCGCCTGCTGCCGCCGCTTTACCGACTGGCACGAACGTCGCATTGGCGGCGATGCCCGTCGAGTTCATGAGTGCACTGTGGATGCCACCGGCCGCCGCCTTCGACGCCATCGGGCGAACGATGCCCTGGCTGAACTGGGCGGCAACCTTCGCCGGAACCACCATGCGGTAGAGGTTTTCGCCGGCAGCGGTCGCCCTGGCCGCCGTAAGGGAACTTCGCGTCGATTGCGTGATGAACTGTGACAGGTGCTGCGCCAGGGGACTCGCGGCATCGAGCGGGATACCTCGGCCGCGGTCGAGCCTGTCGGGCAGCGGATGCACCTCAAGTGTGGCGATCGGCGCGTCGGCCAGGGCGGCCAGCACACCGCGCAGTTCAGCCAGGCGCTCAGCCGTCATCGGCTCGCCTCCGGCCAATGCCGGCACCCGGACGTCACCGGTCGCCAGCGTCCACACCGGAACGACTGCCTTGCGAGCGTCGGTCATCGTCTCCCCCTTGTTTTCCAACAACAGCCTAAGGCTGACGTCCGACAAGAACGGCATGAACCTCGTGTATGCGGCTACGGGCTCTGTCTCCCGGTGAACTGACGATCTCACAACGGAGGGACGGCACCCCCACCTGCAATGCTGGTCGGGACCGGCGGCTCGTGGTGCGGGCCGACGAGACCCATTGGGCACGCGGGAATCGCATGCTGCGAAAGATCGTGGCCCGCCGGCGGCCGCGTAGCAGCCTCAGAGTCGCCCTGGCCACAGCGCTCCCGCAGGGCATCTGGGATCCGGGAACTTGCAACCGCCCTGGATGTAGACGGCATGGCGGAGCCCGTTAATGCGCTGTCTGTCGTCGCTGCCCATGGGGTTCGTGAATCGATCGAGATATTCGGGCAGAACGTGTGCAGCGGCCTGCTGCAAGGCGGCTGGGCTGAAGACGCGCAGGCCGAGCGGAGCGCGCAGCAGCAGGACCAGCAGACGGTGCATGCCAGCGCCCAGGCCAGTGCGCGGGCGGCGGACCAGAGCACCGCCAAGGAGGCGCTCGCCACCCTCCAGGACTCCAACAGCGCCTTCACCAACGCCAAGTCGGTGCGCGACGACCTCGCGACGGCCGACAATGACCTCGCCCCGTTGCGCAAAGACGCCAAGGGCGGCAACGGCGAGGACTGCTACAACGTGGAGAATGTCGTCGGCTACGACGTCACGAGCACGGCCGGCTACGACGTCGACCAGGAGCAGCAGGGCATCACCGATCAGCGCTCCGAGATCACCGCCCTGAAGGACGCGCAGGCGGCCCTCACCGCTGACGGGCTGCCCACACTTGCTGGAGCCAGCACAGCCATCGCCACGGCCGAGGCCCACATCACCAAGGCGATCACCACGACGAACAGGGCCATCGACGATCTCAACGCCGACATGGAGACCGCCTACAGAATCGCCAACGCCCTCGGCACCGGCGACTGCGCCGACACCGGGCCGGGCGAGGCCCCCGAGGGGTTGTCGCACATCTCGTGAGCGGAGGCGGCCCGCACGGGTCTCCGCCTGCCTGCAGCCAGTTTGGAGGCAGCGTGCGATCACGGACCCGAAGCGGCGGCCTTGCGCTTGTCGTCCTCGATGTCGAGGCGTCGCATCAGGAAGCTCGCGATCACCAGCATCTCCTCGGCCTCGTCGCGGGCGTCCTTCTCGTCCGGCCCGTGCATCCGGGGGCTGCGCAGCGCGCCCATCGCGCCCTTGAAGAGGAACTGCATGCCGTTCTGCTCGCTCTCCAGGGAGCCGCCCGTGGACCGGGTCACCGTGAGTTTCGGGGGGGGCCTGGCTTGGCGCCGAAGGCAATGCCCATGAGCCTCTCACCGATCTCGTTGACGCCGGCCAGCGTCTGCACGCGGTGCTCCACCGCACAAGTTGTCGCCGGCACCGCGATCGGGTTCCTCGGCCACCGGGCCGTCCGGGACCTGGAGTTCGACCTGTGCATCTTCGACGAGGCGTCGAAGGCGACCGCGACCGAGGCTTTGGTCCCACTGGCCCGGGCCAAGCGGTGGATCCTGGTCGGCGACACCAACCAGCTGCCGCCCATCGGCGAGGACCTGCTGCGCAACGAGCAGATCATGGCCGACCACCAGCTCGGGGATGACCTGGTGAAGACCACCCTGTTCCAGTACCTCGCCGACTGCACCGACGCCCCGGTCAAGCACCTGCTGCGCGAGCAGTATCGGATGACGCCGGCGATCGGCAACATGATCAGCAGCTGCTTCTACGACCGGAAGCTGATCTCCCCCAACGATCATGTGCTGGCCGGGTACGCGGGCATCAGCAAGCCCGTGCTGTGGCTGGACACCAGCCCGCTGAGCGGCCGGCGCGAATCCGAACGCACCGGCGCCGAGAAGAGCATCTCCAACCCGCTTGAGGCCAAGCTGGCGATCAACCGCGTCAAGCTCATCGACCAGGCCATCGACAAGGGCGTCATCCGGGTCCCGGACGGCGAGCGGCTGGACGTGCTGGTGATCGCCCCCTACGGCCGGCAGGTCGACGAGCTCAAACGGGGCCTGGCCGACCCGCAGCTGAAGCTGACGCACATCAGCCCCGAAGTGCTCTCCGTCGACGCGGTCCAGGGCCGCGGGTGCGACCTCGCCATCTTCAGCGTCACCCGCAGCAACCCCAGCGGCCAGCTCGGATTCCTCGCAGAGCCGTACTGGAGGCGGATCAACGTCGCACTCAGCCGCGCCCGGTTCGGCCTGACCATCATCGGCGACGCCGGGTTCTGCCGCAGCAAGCCCGGCGCCCTGCACGACGTCCTCGACTACATGAGCGGCCACCCGGAAGGCTGCGAGATCCTCAATGCCTACCTTTTAGCCCCAACAGCCTCCTGGCCGTCCGCTTCCATCACGCACGTCCCGGCCTCGAACTGATCACCATCGTCGACGCCGCGCTTCCCGTCGCCCAGATCACCGCCGAGGTCCTCGCCCAGGACAGCAAGGGCCTCCCCCTGATGGACGAGTTCGTCCTGCGCCTGGTGGACCACAAAGTAGGACAAGGTCACCGCATCGCCGGACTCCTCGGCCTACCCGAGCGCATGGTCGACCAGACCGTCGCCGGACTCTTCAGCTCCGACGACCTGCGCTGGTCCCGGCCCGCCCCCGGCACCACCACCGAACCCAGCCTGGCCCTGACCGGCAAAGGACGCGTCACCGCCCGCGAAGCCGCCCAGAACGTCCCCGTGGTCAAAAGCATCCTGCAGTCGAAGTCCCACCGGGTCCTGCCAGTCAAACTGCTCGTCTACGCCGACACCGACCGCACCGACATCCAGCTCGGCGTCGTCGTCGGCGGAGAGCTCAGCCACCCCCACGACCTCGCCCTGATCGGCCTCGGCGGCGCCAAGGCCCTCGGGATCACCGTCGAAGCGCCGGCGGAGCGGCCCGTGCTGGAGCCCGAGCTGGAAAAGGCCGCCCGAGACCGCATCGCACACTCCCGCCTCACCGGACGATGGCACCGCGGATGCCGCCGCCCCGGCAACCGAGGCTCCGCAGGACGCCGAGCACAGCAACACCGACCACGGCCACGAGACCGGCCCGCACAACACGGACAGCGGCGAGGGCTCGGGGGATACCAACACCCCAGCCCTGCGCGCAGACGCAGACGCAGACGCAGGGCAGCGGACCACCCCACCGGAAGCGGTCATCCAGGCGGGTGAGAAAAAACGGCTCGCGCCCGGAGCCCTGCGGCACATGGTCATCCACCACCTCCAGGCGCACCCCGGTGCGGCGTTCACCGCCACCAAGATGAGCCGGGTGATCGAGAAGTCCTCGGGGGCCATCGCCAACGCACTGGTCACCCTCGCCCGGCAGGGCATCGCCGAGCAGGTGAGCGAGCGCCCTCGCACCTACCGTCCGGCGACGCCGGAGGGCAACGCATAACCGACCGGCCATAGCGAACCGGGCTGGTTCCCACGGGGGTTGGGAACCAGCCCGGCTGCTGCGCGAGTCTTCCACACCGAGCGAGCAGCGACGGAGAGGTGAGGGTTACGGTTGCGGCGCTTCGAGCGCATCCTGATTGGGCGAAGCCTCGTCGATTGCGCCACATCCGGGTAGTTCACTCGAACCAGCCATGTATGAAGGAATGGGACTAACGAATCTCCGTCCCACCGACCAACGCATGCCGTATCAGCTCGCCGTCCTTCCTGGGCACCGCCAGGTCATACGTCCCCGCACCCGTGACGAGTTCGTATCGCTCGAACTTCCGGGCCAGGCGTACCTTCCCGGCCGCCGGCTTCAGCTGGAACGGCGCCTGGAGAGTCGCGCTCCGACCTCCTCGCGCGTCGTTCCAGACCGGCGCCTCACCGGCGGCGAGCCGAAGGTAGCCCTGCCTCAGCCTCGCGATCTGCTTGCCCTTGCCGACCGAGACCTTGACCGTCCCGCCGATGCTCTTTGTGAACCCGACGACCCGCAGCGGCTGGCCACCGTCGAAGTCCGCGATGTCCCGCGCGGGCGTGCGGCGCCGGATCCACGCCCAACGCAGCAGCACGTCCACCATGGTCTCGGTACCGGCGGAACGGCGTTCCGCACGTGCGTTTGTCACTTCGCTGTCCCAATCCGTCGTGCCTCTTCTTGCCTCCCGACGCGTCCCGCCACGGCACGGCCGTCATTCGTCCCGCGTGAAGTCCGGGACACCGGCGACCGAAGCCGGATCTTCGATCGGCCACATCCGGAAGCCCTCAGGAGCACGTACCCGGGACACGCTGATGCCGTGCATACACGCATCGCACCAGAACAGCGCATAACCGACCCTGCTGCTGGTGTCGACGATGTAACGCACCTGCAGCCGGTAGCGACCACAGACGGGGCACGGGCCGCTGCCCGCCTTGTCATCGTCAGGGTCATAGCCCTCGGCAACGCGTGCCAACGCCTTCAGCCACGCCTCTCGATCAGCCATTACCCAGCCTCCCGTTGAAATGATTCCAGAACTGGTCCTCCGAGGCGTATGCGGCTCTCTCCCAGGCGGATTCCTGTTCCAGTGACGAGGCTGAACCGTACAGACCGATCTGCATGACGTGCATCCGCTCGTGCCCGATGGTCCGGACGAGATCCTCCGTGGAGGAGAATGCGTCAGGATACAGCGTGATAGTCCCGTCCGGCGACGTGTGCCCGTACAGGCCACGCCCGATCAGGTCGGCATCACGATTGATCTTGACAGTCACACCAGCCAGTCCGACGCCGGCGTCGGAAGCCGCCTGGCTGACGACGCGCTTCTGCATCGGTACCTGCAGTTCGGAGAACGCTCCCGTGTTCGAGGTACGGCGGGCGAGCCCCCGAGAAGCGCTCCCCGAACTCGCGCCGCTCTTGGGCGCGGACTCCTGGTCCCGTTTGCCGCTCGTGGCCGAGCCGGAACCAGCGGTCTCCTCCGCCGCTGAGCCCGCCTCCTTCGCCCCCGAGCGGGCAGCAGCCTTGGACGCCGCAGCGGTTTCGGCTCCTTCCGAGACAGCTGCCGCCCCCGCGCCGGCGATCCCCGCCGCCCCTGCGATCACGGCCCCGCCTTCACCGATCACCCCGGCTGCCGCTCCCGTCACCGCAGCCCCCAGGCCGCCGATCTCGGCCCCGGCCGTGAAGCCCTCGGCGCCCGCTATCAGGACGGCGCCGCACGCGCCGGCCGTCGCCGCCACGCAAGCGACCGCGCCGACCACCACCGCGGTGGCGACCACGGCCGCGAGCACCGGGTGCCGCTCGACTGCGTGGTAGGCCTTCTTGGCGTAGCAGGAGAAGGACCAGCCGCAGGTGTGGTGGGAGCTGCCTCCTCCTCCGCTGCCGCTGCCGCCGTGGTGGGTTCCGCCTCCGTCGCCGTCACTCGTGGTGGAGGGGGTTGTGCAGCCGGTGGACGGGCAGCTGCCGCCGCTGTTGTCCATCACGTTCATGAGGCCCGTCGGGTCGCTGCCGGTGACGGGGTTGTCGGCGGCGTACGTGTAGCCGTCGATCTGCTGGGCGTCGGTGAGCTCCAGGACCGGGTCGTCCGAGACGAACCGGCCGATCGTCGGGTCGTACTCCCTTGCCCCCAGGTGTGTCAGCCCCGTGACCGCGTCCTGCACCCCGCTCACGAAGCCCTTGTCACCCAGCCATGTACCCGAACCGGGCTGGGCACCGCGGGCGTTGCCGAACGGGTCGAGCCTTCGCCGCGTGATCGTCTGCGTCGTCGCGTCCACGGCGGTCTCGGCGGTGTCGTGGGCGTCCGTGACCTGCCACTGCAGGGCGCCCGTGCTGGTGCGCACCGCGATGGTCTGGCCCGCCCACTGGTAGTAGCGGGTGCCCGTGGTCGTCGTCGCGCCCTTGGCCAGGTGCACCTCGGTGTCGCCCAGGTACAAGGTCGTACCGGAGTCGTCGCGCGAGAGCAGCCGGTTGCCGTCGGCGTCGTACAGGTACGAGGACGAAGTGCCGTCCGCGTTGGTCACCTTGGCGAGGTGGCCCTCGCTGTCCCAGTCCAGCGTCTGCGTCTTGCCGTTCAGCGTGCGGGTGTGGGTGTTGCCCGCAGCGTCGTAGGAGTAGCTGTTCGTGGTGGTCGTGGGGCCCTTGGTCGTCGTCGACGACGACAGAGTGTGCGGCTGAGTGTCGCCCGCCGGCGGGTACCCGTATGACGTCGACGTGTCCGCACCGCCCACCGTGGTCGCGTGGTCGACATCGGTCTTGCGGTTGCCCAGATCGTCGTAGTCGTAGCTGTGCCAGTACGGCGCCGGGCCGCCGAGGACCGCCGCGGACGCTGCGGCGGCACAGCCGTCCGTCGCGGTCCACGCCTCAGTCAGCCGGTCGTGGCCGTCGTAGCGGTAGCACTGCACGTCGTCGGTGCCGTCGGCGTGCGTGGCGACCTTGGTCGGGTTGCCCGCGTCGTCGTACGCGTAGTTGGTGTCCTGGACGGGAGCGGTCTGCGCGTCGTCGGTGACCAGCTCACGCTTGAGGCGGCGGGTGCCGTCCTCGTACGTGTTCGTGATCTGGAGCCACTTGGCGGTGTCCGAGGAGGAAACCCCCAGCGTGAGCTGGCTGACATCGCTCAGCTTGGTGTAGGTGGTGTTCTGGACGTAGCCGGTGGCGCCGCTCAGCGTCGTCGGCATGCTCAGGTCGTTGTAGCCGTACTCCAGAGACTCGGCTGGCAGTCCGCCGGCCGCCGGATCGGAGGTGACCTGGATGGTGCCGTCGAGGTTGTAGCCGGTCGTCGACGTGTACGTGCCGGCCAGCGCCTCCTCACCCGCGACCGAGGGGATCGTGACCCGGGTGAGGGTCGGCCGGTACAGGGAGTCGTAAGCGCCGATCTGGCTGATGTACGCACTTCCGGACCCAGACGAGCCGCCGACGTACCGGATCGCCGACGTCGGCTGTCCCTTGGCCACCGAGTCGTAGGTCCACTTGGCCAGCTCGTGCGCCGCGTCCTTCGTCGTGCCGTCGTACATGTCGGTCTTGCGGCCGAGGATGTCGTACGTGTAGCTGAGCGTCTTCTCGTCGGCCGTGCCGAGCGCCGTAGTGGTCGTGGCGACCTGGTCCAGGTCGTTGTACATCGTCTGCGTCGTGCCCGTGTCGGGGTCGGTCGACGTCGTCTTGCGGCCCATCAGGTCGTAGCCGTACGACCAGGTGTTGCCGTCGTCGTCGACGACCTCCTTCAGCCGGCTCTTCGCGTCGTAGTGGTACTTGATGGACGTGTAGGTGCCGGTCGGGGTGCCGTTGTCGTACTGCCGGGTCTCGGTGGTGCGGCCGAGGGTGTCGGTCAGGGTCGTCGTCGCGATGCCGCCTTGGGGCGGGGTGACGGTGGTGCGGTCACCGCCGTAAGCGGTGGAGGTCGTCCAGCGTTTGGTGCCGAGCGCGTAGAAGTCCTGAGCCGTGGCGCGGCCCGCGCCATCGTAGGCGGTCAGGGTCTGGGACGGGACCGCGGAGGTGATGTTCTCCAGGGTTCCGGACGGGGAGGTGTTGTCCGTGTAGTCGGCGTCGGACTCGACGGCCAGGCCGCGGCTGTCGTACTTGGTCTCCGCGATGACCCGGCCGCCGCCCGGCGCAGGGGTCTGGGTCTGGCGCGGGCGCAGCAGCGCGTCGTACAGGGCGTAGGTCGTGTCGTACGTCGTGCCGTCGTTGTTGAGCTTGCCCGTAGAGACCGCGGAGGCGACGGTGTTGGAGATCGCGTAGGTGTAGACGAGGCTCGCGGACTGGCCCGAGGACTTGGAGCGGTTGGCCAACCAAAGGCTGGTCAGCCGGCCGAGGCCGTCGTACGCGTAGTCCGTGCGCTTGCTGTTGGGGTCGACGACCGAGGTGGCGATGCCGCGCGCCGGGTCGAAGGTGGTGGTGGTCGAGTAGTTCTTGGCGTCCGTGGTGACCGTGCTGGTCAACGGGCCGCCTGTCGTGGGCGTGTACTTGGTGGTGCTGACCGTGTTCTGGTCCGCGTCCTTGACCGAGTCGACCCGGCCCTGCGTGTCGTAGTGGGACGTGGACACCGTCTGGTAGACGGGACTGCCACTGCTGTACGACGAGAGGCGCTGTGTCGACGTCTCGTCGCCGAGGGTCGGGGCCGTGCCGTAGGACTGGCTGTCGTACAGGGTGCGGACGTCGGAGACCACGTCGTCGGGGCGGGTGGTGGTGGCGTCGCAGGCCACGTCGACCGTCTCGACCCTGGTGGGGAAGGCCATCAGCCAGTCGGTGGTGTTGTTGGCGATCGTCGTGCGGGTGCACTGCTCGTCGCCCTTGACGGCCGTGTCGCCTTCGTCGTCGACCGTCAGCGCCGCACCGGTCGTCGGGTCGTACGTCGTGGACACCGACGTGTCGCGGGTGCCGCCGGAGGACAGGTCCGTACGGGTACGGACCGCCGCCGGGCGGGTGAAGTAGGCGCTGCGCGTACCGTCGGTGGCCGTCTGGTGGATCCACTCGTCGGTGATCGTGCCGGACACCTCGGCGGAGCCGTTGTAGGTGACCGACTCGCGGGTTTGGCCCGCCAGTGGTTCGGAGTCCGTGACCGAGGCCCCGGTGGAGTCGGTGACCTTGGCGCTGCGGGTGGTCCCGTCGGACTGTTTGTCGCCGTCCATGCCGCGGAAGTACGTCGACACCGTCTTGGTACGTGTGGACTGCGCGTCACCCGTGGTCGTCGTCACGCTGCCGTAGCCGCGCCACTGCGACCAGGTCTTGCGCTTGGCGGGGGCGGTGACGTTGTCGCTGTCGTAGTGCCAGGCCGGGGAGCCGTTGTAGGTGTAGTCGGTCTCCTTCAGCGGGGCGCCGCCGGTCGGGTCGGACTCGGTGACCTGGGTGACGACGTACTTGTGGAACCAGTCCAGTTGGGGATCGGCCGTGTACGGCGGCTGCCAGTACGTCGGGAAACAGCGCAGGGTGTCGGAGTCCGGCGCGCTCGGCATGGTCGTGCCGGCCACGCACTGCGTGTCGGAGTAGTTGACGGTGAGGACCGAGCCGGTCTCAGAAGTGATCGTCCGTACGCGCCACTTGACCAGAGCGGCGATGTTGTCGTGCGTGGTGTCGACCCGGTTGAACAACTGGACGCCGGCGAAGGTGACCGGCGGCATGGCCTTGGTGGAGCCGTCCTTGCCGGTGCGGGTGATGGACTTCAGCCACAGGCCTGCGGAGGTGCCGTCGCCGGGGTCGGGGAAGGACTGGTCAAGAGCCCAGGTGTCGACGTCCCGGTAGGCCGGGGTGGACAGACTCGCGTCCCAGACGCTGGTGGTCACGCCGGTCAGCCGCTTGCGGGAGAAGAACGTCGGCCCCGTCGCGGTGCACACCTTGCCGGAGGCACAGACCTGGTCGTACGGCACGTCCGGCCAGTGCGAGGCGGTGCTGGAGGTGAGCGAGGAGCAATCCTCGCTGCTCGTCACCAGGCAACGCTCGGCGGTGGTGAAGGAGACCTTCTCCGGCGCCGTGCCGAACACCGTCGAGGACGTGATCCCGTAGTCGATCCGGCTCAGGTAGCCGCCGCGGTCGTACACCGTGCCGTTGTCGGTGGTGGTGCCGTTCTTGGCGTAGTAGTTGGTCTCCTTGGTGTACCAGTACGACATCGCGTTGCCGTGCGGGTCCACCACGTAGTCCAGGTTCCAGCGCCAGGCCTGGGTGAGTGCGCGACCGGAGAAGGACGTCCCCTGGTCGTAGCCGGGTTCACCGGAGTCGTCGCCGAACACCGGTACGGTCCAGGTGGAGTTGGTGACCGCGTTCCCCGTGGCCCAGCCCTGCAGACGGTTCTTGCCGAAGACGTACTGGGTGCCGTCCGGAGTGGTGACCGTCCAGAACTCGCCGTCGTTGTCGCCGTTGGTCGCGCCCGTGGAGTGTGTGACACGCTCACCGTCATCGGCCTTGGCATGCCACTCGCCCAACTTCGAGTCCTTGATCAGCGGGGTGGACTTGCCGCCCAGGACCAGGGTCGCATTGTCGTTCGCCCAGCACTCGTCGTTCTTGCCGGACTGGCCGTCGTCGTCGCAGGAGTCGTACGAGCGCTCGATGTATCCAGTGGTGAGGTCGAAGCCGTCGCCGATCCAGGACGGCTGGTTGTTGGTGGACGGCAGCCGTCCGTCGACGCTCTGTGCGTCGTAGGTGATCGCAAGGTTGGGGGACGGACCGCCGTTGGACGGGGGCACCGAAAGCGGGTAGGACCAGGTGAAGTCACCGCTGGAGCCGCCAGCGCTCCAGGAAGCGGACGGGTTGAGGGAGGTCGCCTGGTAGGAGCCGGCTCCGGACTTGGCGGCGGCGGTCGCGGCGAGGACCGTCACGGCGGAGGCACTGACGGCGGTGGTGGCCGTGAGGGTGTGGTGGGTGACGTCGTTCTGAGTAGCAATCGGGGTCGTGGCCTGGCACTTCTTCACGCTGGGGGTGGTGAGCGCGCAGGCGGGCAGACGCATCAGGGTCAGCCGGGAGGCATAGTCGCCGCCGTAGGCGTGGGCGAAGCCGGAGTAGTCCAGGGTCAGCCGGGTCTTGCCCGTTCCCTGTCGCCCGTCGGCGCGGGCGACAGACAGCACGGCGCCGTTGATGCCAAGGGCGACTGCGGTGCGGTGGGCAGCCACCTTGACTGCCACCTTGGCCGGAGCCGCGCCGGTGGCCGGCGCGGTCACCTTGACCGGCAGGCCGCCCACCGAAGTGGCTTTGGCAGGGGTCTTCTTGGCGGCCACGGGCACGGTGACGGCGGACGCGGTCGGCCAGTGGGCGGGCTGCGCGACCTGCCTGGCGGTACGGGCGGCGGCTGCCTTGGCCGGGTCCTTCTTCGTGGCCTTCTTGGCCTTGTAGGGCACGGCGGTGCCGTTCTTGACAGCCGGTGCGTGCACCGTGTGGTGCCCGTGTGGCTGGGCTGCCCAGACCGCAGGGGCGGTGCCCAGTCCCGTGGCCACCAGTGCGCTCGTGGTGACAGCGACGACCCACAGCCGTGTCCGCCGTAGCCCATCCATGACTGCTCTCCCGTTTCGTGTGAAAGTCCGCTGAGGATCGGTCGCGTCCGCCGTGTTGACGGGGGTGGCGCTACAGCGGGATGGGCGCTTCGTTGTTGTACATCTGGTTGATGTCGTTGTCGGGCATGACGCCGGTCCACACCCGTACGTCGTCCACAAGGCTGTGGGCGTAGTCGCTGTACGCGCCGGTACTGATCCGCCCGCGTCCGATGTTGAAGGTGCCGGTCGCTTGCCAGGGCGTGTCGAAGACAACGCCGTCCCCGGTGCTGTCTTCGGTGTCGGTGTCGCCCTGAGCCCCTTGCCGGACTCCGTTGACGTAGAGGAACAGCTGGTGGTGGGCACCGTCGTAGACGCCGGTCAAGAGCGTCCAGGTACCCGGGTCGACGAGCTGGGCGGATGCGATGTCGGCCGGGACCTTGACGACCGAGGCGCTGGTGGTGTCGGCGCTGGTGCGCCCGAACACCCACATGCCTTGTGTGGATCCCGCCGCCTGGTCGTACCACAGGCCCCAGGAGTCGCGTACGCCGCCGGACTGGGTCGCGATCCTCATGTGATGGGCCACGCTCGTGTCGGACAGCGCATCCGTGTCGAGGTTGGCCCAGGCCGCCACGGTGAAGTCGCCCTGGGAGTCCACGATCGGACCGGAAGCTGTGGCATTCGCTGTCGAAGTGCCGTTCAGGGAAAGGACGTTGCCCTTGCCACCGTCAGTGTCGGTGGTCCAGGTTCCGCCGGAGGCGACGGTGGCGGTGTGGCCGTATCCCGAGGAGTCCGAGGCCGCCGTGCCCGAGGTCTCCTCCATGCCCCAGTCCGCGGCGAGAGTCGGCTGCGCGTGGCCCGTGCTCGCGTTCGTCATCGCCTGGAGGTCGGCGATCTCCTCTTCCGACAGGATCCGGTTCCAGGCGGTCACCTCGTCGACCTGTCCCGGGAAGTAGTCGGTGAAGGTGCCGCCCGCCTGGCCGCGGGCGATCTGCAGCCCACCGGTGGCCTGCCAGGGAGTGGTGAAGGCGACGGGATCGCCTTGTGGCACGCCGTTGACGAACAGCTGGATGGTCTGTTCCTGCGCGTCGTACACACCCATCAGATGCGTCCAGACGCCGACTGCCGGGGTCATGGTCGAGATGGAGCGGACGATGGTCGGTGAGGCGACGTCCGAGGTGTACCGATTGAAGATCCACGCCTGATAGGCGGTCGAGTAATACAGCGCGAACGCCGACCCGTTGACTCCCGACTGCGCGACGGCCACGGCATTGTGGGCATTTCCGGTCAGCCGGACCCAGGCAGCCACCGTGAAGCTCTTCGTCGTGTCCAGCGCAGAGGAGTCCGTCGTTGCGTATGCGGCCGTGCCGTCGCCTTGCAGCGCCTTGCCGAGCCGGGCCTTGTCACTCCAGGCTGCTGGGCCCTTGAGCGTCGCGTTCTTGCCGTTCACGGAGTCAGCCGCGGTGGAGCCGGTGCCCTCGTCCATGGACCACTGGTCGACGGGGCCGGCGCCTGGCGCGACCTTGAAGGAGTAGGTGTAGCTGGCCGATCCGTTGCCCGCCGAGTCCCAGGTCTGGACGGTCAGGGTGTTCAGCCCGCGTACGTCGGGCGCCAGGGAGAGCGTGTAACTGGTGGTGGCGCTCGTGAACGTTTTGGTCTGTACGGGGTTGTCGTTCAGCTGGTACGTGAACTTCACGACGTCCGAGGCCCCGTTGGCCTTGAGCGTGAACGAACCCGGCGCGCCCACGCCGCCGTAGGCCGTGCAGTCGTCCGGAGAGTCGGGGCTCGCGCACTGCGGATAGTTCGTCGAGTCGACATCCGGCTGCACCGGACGCGATGTGTCGATCGTGAACCAGCATCCCCCAGGCCAGCCCGAGTACATGGATCCGGTCTTGCCGTCGAACGAGTACTGGTACTGCGTACGCGCCCGGAACCAGTACGTCTGCCCGTTGGTGAGCGTGGGGGTCGTCCACGTTCCGGCCGTGCCCGACGTCGTCCACGCCGAAGGGCTGCCCGAACCGACCTTGGGGTCGGTCGCGGCGGCGTCGTACTTGTACACCTCGAAGTTCGGCCGCAGCGTCGACTGCGAACCATCGGCAGACTTCGGCGCCGCCGTCAGCGTGGGCGTCGCGTCCCGGATCACGACGGCGTTCGCGCGGGTCGTGGCGCACGCCAGGCTGGGATTCGACATCTTCACCCCGGTCGGCGTGCTCGGCTTGGACACGAACGTCACCGACAGGCTTGGCTTGTGGTCTGAGGGCGAGGCGAACTGCTTCCAGGCGATCGGGTCGCTCTCGTCGGCCGCTTGCAGGCCAAGGGTGGTGGTCGAGGACGACTGGCCCGCGGTATAGCTCACCGCGTCCGTGGCGTCGAAGTCGACGTTGTCACCCGGGCAGGAGGACGAGTAACCCTTGGCGGTAGTGCGCGAGTCCACCTGGGCCTGCCACTTCGGCTGCTTCGACCAGGTGGTGGACGACGCGATCGAGCCGGTGCGCCACAACTGGACTGCCTTGGCAGTGCAGTTGGCCGACCACACTTCCAGCGCCTGGAAGGTCGCCGAGAGGATCTTCTTGCCGCCCAGGGTGTGGGTGTCGAACTGATAGAAGGAGCGTGCCTTCTTGTTGTCCACCCATGCGTCGTAGCCGACGCCCAGTGCATGCGAGGTCTTCCAGAACGACGTCGAGGGCGAACTCGTCCACACCGTCGTCCAGCCCGAGAGGGAGGCGCTGGTCGTCTGAGGGTCCAGCACCACGGGGTAGGTGGTGCCGGGGTCGTCGAGGAAGGACCGCGAGGGCTTCAGAGTCAGGGCGTCGTCCGTCACCGTCACGTCCATGGCGGTCGATCGGGCGCCGGGTGCCGGCTCGTTCAGTGTGCTTTCGTCTGCGGCAGCGGTCATGCGCGCAGGACTGGTCACGGCGTACGACGCCTGCGAGGCAGTGGCGTACGCCGCCGCCGACGCGGTGGTCGAGCCGGTGACCGATGCGGGGGCCGGGGCGGCCGAGGAGTCGTACATCAGCGCCGTACCCGTAGTGAACACCGGCCGCCCCTGGCCGTCGACGAAGGCGGCACCGCCGGAGTGCGTGTCGTACGCGGAGACACCGTCGACCGAGACGGGGAACCGGATGCTCGACAGGTCCGTGTTCTGCGCTGCGTCTCGCGACTTGACCACCAGGTTCTCACTGAAACCGTCCGGCGTGGCCTGAACAACCAGATCTGTTCCGGGCATGACATTCCGATACGTCGCTGTAGCACCCGCCAGCGTCGGCGTCGGCAACGTCCATGGCGAGCCGACGCTGTACGTCTTCCCGTTCTGGGTGATGCTTGCCAGAGGGTCACCCGCGCCACCCCCCGAGAACGCGATGTCCGCTGCGGCGGCCTTCGGTACGACCTTGCCGGACGACGTCATCTGCAAGTCCGTGTCGACCGGCACCCAGCCCGACCCCTCCTTCGCGCGCACCGGCACCGGATCGAACTCGACAGTGAACGTGCCGTCCGGCTGCGCCGTGACGAGTTGAGTGGGTGTCGTCTCCGCGCTCACCTCGACGGGCGAGCCGGACGCCGCAGCTTTCTGCGATGCGGCCGCCTCGGGCGACAGATCACTGGCACTGCCGTCAGCCGCCGCCGGTGAAGATTCCGCTGCGGCCGCGCCGACCGCTTGGACACCCGCAGCGCCCAGCAACTGCACAAGGAGCGCCGATGCCACGACAGCACGACGTAATCCCCCACCCCGACCCATGTCCCCCACCTTGCGTTCACAAGTTTCTTACAGTCCGGGTGATCAAAACCCAGGGAATTACGACTGTCAATCACTTACCCAGGGCGCCGATTCGACTAAATCACCCATAAGTTACGCAAAATAAGTAAAGAAATAGTAAGGGATTCTCATGGAGATGCACCACGAACCAGCAAGGAAGAGCAACCAAACAACCTTCCGGATCTGCAGGTAAACGGAAAGGTGAGCAAAGGAACCAAAAATAATATCCCCGCATTGAGTCACATCGACGACGCTTGCAGCATGGCTGGCGGCGGCCCAACAACAAGTAGAGGGCAGCGACCGACCTGCAACCGACCCAAAACACACCGCATGCACACTTTGCGGGAAGGTGAGAGGTCAGCCCCTTCAGACGAACTGCATCCATCCTGATCGGCCGCCACAGCCTCACCAAGCAGCAGGCATGGAACAACACCGACCCCGCGGTGAGCTTCCTCGACGACCTGCTTGCCCGGCATCAGCGACGCCGGACAGAGCGCCGGCCCTCCGTGTGCGCGGCCCTCAAGCACCCCGCCCGGGTAGCATGCCTACGCGATCACGACTCTCCGGGCAGCTTCTGCGACCTCGTCGAAGAAGTCACCGACCCCAACGAGCACGGCGTCCGCCCAGAGGGACCACCGGGCACCAGACCCCTTCACCGCCCCGTAGCGGTCAGCGCCTCCTTGCCCCAGGCGACGAGCGAGGAGTGTACGTACCCGGTGACCCCGGTCCGTTTCATCGTCACCTTGCCCCATGCACCTTCGCCCTCGGCCCAGCCGCGTGCGGTGCAGGTGTCTCCCTTGTACGCAGTGCCGAGCGCCGCCGCATTCCTGCGGGGCTTGGCGCGCACCGTCGCCGAAGACCCGGTGATGCGGCAGAAGTCCTGCTTGGCGGACACACTCGCGGCGGGAACCTGCGCCGGCGCGATGGCGAAGGCAGGGCTCGGCGTAGCAAACAGCGGGGCGACAAGCATGCTGACGGTGAGCAGCGAGACGTGGTGACGGGGCTACGAGGCCCTCCTTCTCTGCGGGTTCAACGGGTCCGGGCCGAGAATGCCGCGCGAATCTTGCGCTACTGAGGACGACGGTTTGATGTCATCTCGTGACTGGCGCGCCAGCCGCAGAGAGACCTGCCATCTCAAGGTCGCACCAGGATTCGTGTGACTCCCGCGAACAGCGTCGTGGCCAGTGTCCAGCCACTGATGATCAG